>JBJOLD010000362.1:0-11202 GCA_046045765.1 Pseudomonadota bacterium
TCAGGCACAGGCGCGGCATCGTTGATCAGCCAAACCCAGTCAACGCGGTCTTTGTCTTTGCCCAGGCCTTCGCGCAACTGGCGTTGCAAGTACAGGTGCTGGGCGCACGCGTCATCACACGCACCCGAAGACACACTCACCAACAGCCACTGGTTTTTAAGAGAGCGCAGGTTGATAGACTTGCCGTCCAGCATCGTTGCGTTCAGGTCGGGCAGTGGGCGCTGCGGATCTATCAGTTCGCCAAAATTGCGGCGCCCATCCGGGCGGATCACATAATAGGTGAAATACGAAGCAATTACGGGCGCTGCACAGACCAGCAGTACCATGAACATCTTCCATCGCCCACCGCGTGTGCGGCTCTGCGGATCGTGCGACAGCTGTTCGGGCGAGGGCATGGAGTGCACCGTCAACCCAAGCGGGTGGTCGTCGCGGGGGGTATCACTGGACATGGCGGGTAGATTCCTTAGGACGAGACATCATTCGACGAAAAACTTGAAACCAGAGGTACAGACACGCAATCAGTGCGGCCAAACCAAACCACTGGAAGGCATAGCCGTAGTGCTTCTCCACACCCAGATTGACTGCCGGCCATACGCGCAGCAAGCCTTCTGAGGCAGCGCCGGTTTGCACCAGCGTAATGGGCAGCAAAGCGAGGCCTGTTTCAGCCCGGTATTGTGCCAAGTCGAGATTTTGCCGGATTGCACCGCCCAATGGGCTTCCAGGCTCGTAAAGCTTAGACGGAGGCGGGGCAATACGGCCTTCAATCTCGACCACGCCGCCCGGGGTTTGCACTGCGGGCACTTGGTCACGCTGCTCAAAGTTGCGGGGCACCCACCCACGCTGCACAACAATAGCGCCACCACCTTCCAGCGCAAAAGGCGTCATAACAAAAAAACCGACTTTGGCATTCATTTGCCGGTTGTCTAGATACACGGTGTGCGCAGCAACCCAGGTCCCACGCAATGCCGCGCGTTGGTGCACCAAAGCATCCACGTCAGCAGCTTTCAGTAAGTCGGTCGCACGTAGCACGGACTGGGCTGCGCGCGTATCCATTGAGGCCTGCATCGCCTCTTTTTGGGCCGCGCGCGACAGCTGCCAGCGCCCCAAATACAACGTGGCAGCGACACCTAGTACAGTGGCCAATGTCACAAGCCACCACTTGGTACTGCTATTCACTGGATAATCTCACTCATGTCATACCTTGTTGTAATTGCTTTTATCGTCATTTTGGGCAGCCTGGCTGCAGCCTTGTACTTCATGATGCGTGGTGGCGAAAATGCACCATCTAAGTCCAAGCGTATGGCACGTGCTTTGGCCATGCGTGTGGGGTTCTCAATTTTGCTATTTGTTTGCATCTTGATTGCCTGGAAGGCGGGCATCATTCATCCCACAGGTATTCCTCAAGGTACCTAACTAGAAGACCATTGCGTTAAAAAATTTCAACTTCACCAATCAAAAAGGCACCGCAAGCGGTGCCTTTTTTCATCAAGAAAACAGGGCTACAGCCAGTACACCAATACGTACAAACCCAACCACACGACGTCAACAAAGTGCCAGTACCAAGCAGCGCCTTCGAAGCCAAAGTGGCGCTGTGGCGTGAAGTGGCCTTTTTGCAAACGCAAAGTGATAAACAACAACATCAACATACCAACAAACACGTGGAAGCCGTGAAAACCAGTCAACATGAAGAAGGTAGACCCAAACACGCCAGAGCTTAATTTCAAGTTATAGATGGTGTAAGCATGGTAGTACTCATAACCTTGCACAAACAAGAACGTAACACCCAGCAAAACCGTCATCCACATGAACGAGATGGTTTTGCTGCGATTGCCATCAATCAATGCGTGATGAGCAATGGTCAAAGTGACGCCCGAGGTCAACAACAGCGCCGTATTGATTGTGGGCAACCAGAAGGGGCCCATGGTGGTTAAGGGTTCCACAATGCCACCAGGCGATGCGGTAGCACCGGCGGCCAGCGAGGGCCACACGGCTTTAAAGTCAGGCCACAGCAATGCATTATCAAGGCTACCCAGCGCAGGCACCGAGTGCGAACGTGCCCACCACAACGCAGTGAAAAACGCACCAAAGAACATCACTTCCGAAAAGATAAACCAGCTCATGCTCCAGCGGAAAGACAGATCAATCTTCAATCCGTACTGGCCGTCCTGGCTCTCAGAAATAGCGTCACCAAACCACTGGTACAACACACCAAGCCAAAACAGCAAGCCGAAGAACAAGGAGTACTTGCCCCAGTCAGCCCCGTTGACCCATTGGCCAGCACCCAGAATAACAAAAAACAGGCCCAAAGCGGCCATTGCCGGGTGGCGCGATGGCCCCGGCACAAAGTAATACGGTGTCGTTCCGTGTGTGGTTGAACTCATTTCAGCTCCATTCTTCAAAATTCTTTGTAACTGTTGCGCACTAAGACAACGTCTTATTTGGCAACGACCCAATTCACCAAACTTATTAGCCCAACTACGATTAACAGAGCACCAACAATACCCACCAGCACTACGTGCATTGGATTGACTTTGGCCAAGTCATCCTGGTACCCGGCACGGCTGCGAATCCCCAAAAAAGACCAAGCAACCAGCTTCATGCTGCGAAACATGGATGCGGGTACTGCAGTGACAACCTTCTCGCTTTCTTGCTTGTTCATGATCCAGCTCCTACTGCCGTAACCCCTTGCACGCTGGCAACTGGTGCAGGAGGCGTTTTGCCGCCTACTTCAAAGAAGGTGTACGACAAGGTAATCGTGCGAACATCTTTCGACAATTTCGGATCAATCACAAATACTACAGGCCACGACTTCTTTTCACCCGGCTCAAGTGTGTATTGGTTAAAACAAAAGCATTCCAACTTATTGAAATGCGCAGAAGCCTGCTGAGGCGCATAGCTTGGAATAGCCTGCGCCGACATGCGGCGGTTCTGAATGTTCTGAAACTCATACATCACCGTGGTCAACTCACCTGGGTGCACTTGCACCGAGCGCTGCGCTGGTTTGAAATCCCACGGACCACGACTATTGGCATCAAATTCGACCGTAATAGTGCGAGAGGTATCGATCTGTGTGTTGGCCGGCAATGTAGCTTTTTGCCCCGATAAAACCTGCTCACCCAACGCCAGCACATTGATGCCAGTCATTTCGCAAATGGTTCTATAAATGGGCACCAGCGCATACCCAAAAGCGAACATAGCGACTGTTATCACAGCAAGCTTGCCCACCATACGGGAATTTTCGCGCGAAATACTCATGGTTTAGCGGCTCAGAACAATCATTTTGGCCATAAAGCCAATAAAGAACACTGCGGCAATCGAAGCTAATATCAGCCCCGTGCGCAGGTTTGCTTTCTTTTGCTCAGGCGTTGTCATGGGTTAACCAATGACTCGGGTAGCAGTGGAATCCAACTTTGGAGGATTCTCAAAAGTATGGAACGGTGCCGGAGATGGAATTTCCCACTCCAAGCCCTCTGCCGCTTCCCATGGCTTCTGGGATGCTTTTTCACCTTTGCCCATCATCGTAGGGATAACGATGAAGAAGATGAAGTACACCTGTGCGAAGCCAAAGAAGAATGCACCCACCGAAGCCACCGCATTGAAGTCAGCGAACTGCATGGGGTAATCCGCATAACGGCGTGGCATGCCGGCCAAGCCCAAGAAGTGCATGGGGAAGAACGTCACATTGAAGGAAATGATGGACCACCAAAAGTGAATCTTGCCGCGTGTCTCGTTGTACATCACGCCAGTCCACTTGGGCGACCAGTAGTAGTAACCGGCAAACATGGCGTACAGGGAGCCAGCCACCAGCACATAGTGGAAGTGGGCCACCACGTAGTAGGTGTCCTGCAACTGAATGTCGATAGGCGCCATGGCCAAGATCAAGCCAGTGAAGCCACCCATGGTGAATACGAAGATAAAGCCCACCGCAAACAGCATGGGGGTCTCAAACGTCATGGAACCCTGCCACATGGTGGCAATCCAGTTGAAAATTTTCACCGCAGTAGGCACGGCAATCAGCATGGTGGCATACATGAAGAACAACTGACCCGTCACAGGCATACCGGTCGTGAACATGTGGTGAGCCCACACAATGAACGACAGGATGGCGATAGACGATGTGGCGTACACCATGGAGGCATACCCGAACAATTTCTTGCGGGCAAAGGCGGGCACGATCTGGCTAACGATACCAAAAGCCGGCAAGATCATGATGTACACCTCGGGGTGACCGAAGAACCAGAAAATATGCTGGTACATCACTGGGTCACCGCCGCCTGCGGGATTGAAGAAGCTGGTACCAAAGTGACGGTCGGTCAGCGTCATGGTGATTGCGCCAGCCAACACAGGCATCACAGCAATCAGCAAGTAGGCAGTAATCAGCCAAGTCCAAGCGAACATGGGCATTTTCATCAGTGTCATGCCAGGGGCGCGCATGTTCAAAATGGTAACGATGATGTTGATCGAACCCATGATGGAGGACGCGCCCAGGATGTGCATAGCGAAAATACCGGCATCCATGGAGGGGCCCATTTGCAGGGTCAATGGCGCGTACAGCGTCCAGCCAGCAGCAGGTGCGCCGCCGGGCATGAAGAACGACGACACCAACATCAGCGCAGCAGGAATCATCAGCCAGAAACTGAAGTTATTCATGCGGGCAAAGGCCATGTCAGACGCACCGATTTGCAAAGGAATCATCCAGTTTGCAAAGCCCACGAAGCCGGGCATGATGGCGCCGAACACCATAATCAACCCGTGCATAGTGGTCAGGGAATTGAACAGTTCTGGATTTACCAACTGCAAGCCTGGCTGAAACAACTCGGCACGAATTAGCAGGGCCAGCACGCCGCCAATCATCAACATAGTCAAGCTGAACAGCATGTACAGCGTGCCAATGTCTTTGTGGTTGGTGGCATAGACCCAACGACGCCAGCCCGTGGGGGCATGGTGGTCGTGGTGATCATCATGGGCGTGATCGTGGGGGTGGAGTACTGCGCTCATATTGCGGTCCTTCTTAATTCTCTTAAATCGATAGGGGGCGCGTTACTTGCGCAGGGCCAGCACGTCAGCGGGCTGTACCAATTGGCCGGTTTTGTTAGACCAGTTATTTTTGGTGTAACTGATAACGGCGGCAATGTCGGTATCACTCAAGGCTTTCCAAGACGGCATTGAACCGTTATTTTGGCCGTTCAACAAAACCATAATTTGTTTGTTTTTGTCTGCATCTTGAACTACCGCAGCACCGTCCAGTGGCTTGATTGGGCCAGCGCCCTTACCGTTAGCTTGGTGGCAAGCAGCACAATTTTGGGCATAGACTTTCTCACCACGTTTAGTGATGTCATCAAGCGTCCAGACTTTAGTTGGATCGTCGGCTTTGGCGGCAAGCTTTTTCATCTCCACTGACACCCATTTGGAATAGTCTTCAGCAGAAACAACCTTCACATGGATGGGCATGTACGCGTGTTCTTTGCCGCACAACTCTTGGCACTGACCATGGAAATCGCCGACCTTCTCTGCGCGGAACCAAGTGTCGCGCACAAATCCGGGGACCGCGTCTTGCTTGATACCAAATGCAGGGACGGCAAAGGCGTGAATCACGTCGTTCGCAGTCGTGATGATGCGGACCTTTTTGCCGACGGGCACAACCAACGGATTGTCTACCTTGAGCAGGTAATCATCTACGACCTCGCCTTTCTTGGGGCCGCCGTTGTTGGACATTTCGCGTTGCGCAGTGTCCAAAGTGGAAACGAAGCCAATACCCTCGCCTTCGCCCTTGATGTAGTCATAGCCCCACTTCCATTGCATGCCTGTGGCCTTGATGGTCAGGTCTGCATTGGTGGTGTCTTTCATGGCTACGACCGTCTTGGTGGCCATCAAACCCATGAACACGACGATCACGAAGGGGACAATAGTCCATGCGATTTCAACAGCTACGCTTTCGTGGAAGTTTGCTGGCTTGTGGCCCACCGATTTACGGTGTTTCCAGATGGAATAGAACATCACGGCAAACACGGCAACAAAAATAACCGTACACACCACCAACATGAACCAATGCAACCAAGCCTGCTCTTCAGCGATTTTGGTGGCTCCCGCCGGTAAATTCAATTGATTGACTCCAGGGCCACCCGGCAGGTCACCTACGGCATGCGCCAGCGTGAAGATCGACGATGCCACCCATGCAGCGACCGACATCCCCAATGAAGCTAGCCAACTCGAAATGCTCTTCATCGCTCTTACCTCTTCAAATTTAGAACTTTTTTGATGCCTTACAGCACCGGTGTTGGCGCTACTGCAGCATATCCGTATAAAACTATACGTTAATCCCCTTAATTCTAGCTGACCAAGGGCTTTGTTTCTGTGGCATCCGCCGCTGTGTCAAACCCATAGATCAGAAATCCTCCGGATTTTTCTTGACCTTACGCAAGCTGCTGCGCATTTCATCCAGAGAAACCGTGGTTTCAGGCAAAACGGTATGGCGCGGCTTGGGTTTAAAGGCGTGGCCGTAGATGATTTCAAAGGTCATGGTCAAGCGCCCTGCCTCGCCATTTACGCGGCCTTGGGGTTGCAGTTGTTCGGCGATGACCGCATGCAGTGTCTTGAGCCAAGCACGGCCTTTGAGCCCTTTGTCACGCGCCACATGCAGGTTGCGCCCCAGCGTGCGCAACTCATTGAGCAGACTTTGGGGCGAAGAATATGACAGCGTTATGCGCTCCATGTCCATCACCGGCTCGGCAAAGCCTGCGCGCACCAGCATGTCGCCCCAGTCGTGCATGTCGGTAAATTCGTGGGAAGGCGCGCCCCAGCCCTGGCTGGCGTACACCTGGCGCAATTCCCGCAAGGTATCGGGGCCCAGGCACGAAAACATCAAAAAACCATCGGTGGCAATCAGCTGGTTCCAACGCTGAATCAGTGCCTGCGGGTCAGCCGCCATGTGCAACGCCATATTGGCCCACAACATGGCAACGGGTACGGGTGGCGGGCCCATGGTCACCTTGGGGCCGGTCCAGCGCGCAGGATTCCACCATTGAGGCGCTATCAATTTATGAGCTGCTTGCGCAGGATGCACGGGGACTTCAAGCACAAAACACTCAGATTTTGGATAACGCTTGGTTAACAACCCATGCGCTTGTACCCCCCCGCGCGCAGGCTGCCAATGCACCCACTGCGCAGGCTTTTGCACCATCCACTGCAACCGGTCTTCCATGCGGCGCGCTACCTCTTCGTGCAGCCAGGGTGACTGCAATGGAAGGGATTGCGACCACCGTGCAGCGGCAATCGGGTCTAGGGTGGGTGGACGCTCGGTACTCATGGGTGCGGCGAGTATATTGGCCACATGTTTAGTCAGTTGCTCCAGGGGCTATCGCGCCACTTGCCCAGCCAATGTGCCGTTTGCCGTAGCTGGCCGTCGCAGCCTTTGTGTGAAGAATGCGTGACTGAATTTGCACAACCCACCCCGCGCTGCGCTACCTGTGCACTGCCCGTGCTGCAAAACATGGCTCAGTGCGGCGCTTGCATAGCCCAGCCGCCCCTGTTTGACCAGTGCTTGGCGGCTGTTCCGTACGACTATCCGTGGTCGCAACTGGTTGTGGATTTTAAATTTGGCGGTCAAGCGGCGTGGGCCAGCAGCTTTGCAACGCTGATGCGCAGTGCGCCGTGGGTAGAGCCCGCGCTAGACCAAGCTGACCTCGTGCTGCCCATGCCGTTGTCTGGCAAACGGTTGAAAGAGCGGGGGTTTAACCAAACCCTGCTATTGGCACGCGCACTGGACCATCGTAAAGTGCGCCACGACCTGCTTTTGCGCATCAAAGACACGCCAGCACAAAGCAGCTTGCCGCGCGAGGAGCGGCTGCGAAGTGTAGAAAACGCCTACGTCCTGGAGCCGCTGCAAGCCGAATTGGTACGAGATAAGCGTATTGTGCTGATCGATGACGTAATGACCACCGGAGCCACCTTAAATGCGGCTGCCCGCGTGCTGCGCCAGGCCGGGGCAGCCCACATCACAGCGGTGGTGTTTGCGCGAACAGAGTAGTCGCATCACGCCGGGCGGCGACAATACCCGGCATGTTTCATATTGTTCTGGTTGAGCCCGAAATCCCACCCAACACGGGCAACGTCATCCGCTTGGCGGCCAACACCGGCTGTACGCTGCACTTGGTGGAGCCTCTCGGTTTTTCGATGGAAGACAAGCACATGCGCCGCGCCGGGCTGGACTACCACGAGTACGCCAAGCTGCGCCGCCACAGCAGTTGGCAGGCCTTTTTAGACGCTGAGCGACCCGAAGCAGCGCGCCTGTTTACGCTCACCACCCGCGGCACACGCAGCCCTTACGAGGTCACTTTTAAGGCGGGCGATTGGCTGGTGTTTGGGTCAGAGACCAAGGGCATTTCAGACACTGTGCGCGCATCGTTTGGACCGGGCCAAAGTTTGAAGCTGCCCATGCGGGAAGGCCAGCGCAGCTTGAACCTGTCTAACGCCGTGGCTGTGACGGTGTTTGAAGCGTGGCGCCAAATGGGTTTTGCTTGACGGGTTTTTCTGACCTGTGCCGTATCAGGGGTACATACGCGCCAGCGACTCGGCTACGCACACGGGCTTGTCAACGCCTTCGCGCTCGATCGTGACCGTCCAAGTGGTTTGCAGGCCGTTGTTGTCAATCGGCTCTGCTTTGAGCAACACAATACGCGCGCGCAAACGGCTGTTCACTGGCACCGGGGACACAAAGCGCACTTTGTTGAGCCCATAGTTCACGCCCATGCGCACCTGGGTCACCACCAATGACGCGTCAAAAAAACCGGGAATCAACGATAGCGTCAAAAATCCATGGGCAATCGGTGCCCCAAACGGCCCCGTTTTGGCCCGCTCAACGTCTACATGAATCCACTGGTGGTCACCCGTAGCATCGGCAAATTGGTTAATGCGGTCTTGGGTGATTTGCACCCAATCGCTTACCGCCACCTCTTGCCCGGCTTGGGCGGCAAGCTCTGCAAGCGTCTCAAATGTTTTCATTTTTTATCCAGCCACTGGCAAATGGGCTTCCACTGCGCCAAGTCGCTCTCCAATTTGGCGGGCGCTACGTCAAACAAGGTAAGACCGCTCGCGGCCAGATGCAGGTAATTTTGTGTGTCGCGCAGCATGCCCAACACCGGCAACTTCAACGAACGAACAAAGGCATTGAGTTGATCCGCCGCCAGCGTGCGGCCATCTACCCGCATGCCCACAATGCCAATTTTCGCTTTAAGCGCATGTTGGTTGCTCGCCAGTTCGTCCAAAAAGGCCCGTGTGGCAAAAATATCAAATACGCTGGGCTGCAGAGGCACGATGATTTTGTCGGCCATCTTCATAGCGTCCTTAAACTGCCGGCCGCTCAATCCAGCAGGGGTGTCTAGCACCACATGCGTAGTGCCTTTAGGAGGCTTGGCAATCGCATCTGGCCCGATGTCCCAGCTACCAATGAGGCGGGCAGCCGCGGGGCGCAGGCTCAACCACAACCGCGACGACTGTTGGCGATCTGCATCCCCCAACATCACCGAATGGCCTTTTGCAGCGAAATACCCGGCAATATTGGTCGACAACGTGGACTTGCCCACGCCCCCTTTGGGGTTGGCAACAACGATAACTGGCATGACCGACTCCTTAGTACACCACTGACCACGCGACTTGCATCGCAAACTTGCGCTATGTTAGCGGCATGGAACACGCACCCACTTGGCTGACTAACAGCTTCATCTACCTCAGCGCGGCAGTTATTGCCGTTCCCTTAAGCAAAGCCGCCGGCTTGGGCTCAATCATTGGTTACTTGGCTGCTGGCATTGCCATAGGCCCCTGGGGCCTGGGCCTGGTGACCAACGTGGAAGACATCTTGCACTTTGCCGAATTCGGCGTAGTGCTGATGCTGTTTTTGGTGGGCTTGGAGCTAGAACCCAAGCGGCTGTGGAGTCTTCGCCGCCCGATTTTTGGCTGGGGCAGCGCACAGGTGATGGGCTGCACGTTGGCATTGGCGCTAGCGGGCGTAGCGGTTGGGATGGGCTGGCGTATCAGTTTGGTAGCGGGGCTTGGCCTGGCGTTGTCCAGCACCGCCATTGCCTTGCAAGTGATGGGTGAGCGCAATTTGCTGCCCACCTCCAGCGGCCAAGCCTCATTTTCTATTCTGTTGTTTCAAGACGTAGCGGCCATCCCCATCTTGGCGCTGCTACCCCTGCTGGGCATAGCTTCAGAATCAAATGAACACTTAAGCCTTATGGACAGTGCGCAAGCAGCTATCATAATAATAGCGGTCATCATGGGCATTGTGCTCGGCGGCAGGCTACTGGTGCGCCCACTACTGCGCTGGATTGCCCGCTCCAACACCCCCGAAATTTTTACTGCCGCCGCCTTGCTGTTGGTGGTGGGCATTGCCGGACTGATGCAGTGGGTGGGCCTGAGCATGGCCTTGGGGGCCTTTTTGGCGGGTGTGCTGCTGGCTGAGAGCGAGTACCGCCGCGAGCTGGAAACCGACATCGAGCCCTTCAAAGGCCTGCTGCTTGGCCTGTTTTTTATCGCGGTGGGAATGAGCATCGACTTTGGCGTGCTACTGCAGTCACCAGGTGTGGTGGCGGCCATTGTGGTGGGGTTTTTGGTCATTAAAGGGCTGGTGATTTATGGGCTGGGCCGCGCTATGGGTCTGCCGTTTCAAGAGCGCCCAGTGTTTACGCTGCTGCTGGCCCAGGGCGGTGAGTTTGCGTTCGTGGTGTTTCAGGCGGCTGCTGGGGCCAATGTATTCCCAGCACAAACCGCGTCACTGCTCATCGGGGCGGTCGCGGTGTCCATGCTGGTGAGCCCGCTGCTGTTGATTGCCATCGACAAGCTGCTGCTGCCGCGCTACGCCAACTGCGGTGTGCCTAACCTGGAAGAGCTGAACGAGCAGCAAGAGGCTCCTATCATCGTGGCGGGCTTTGGGCGCTACGGGCAAATTGTGGCGCGTGTGCTGCTGGCGCAGAACATCCCGTGCACCGTGTTAGACCACGACGCGGAAATGATCGAAGCCGCCCGGAAGTTCGGCTACCGTGTGTTTTATGGCGATGCGGCGCGGCTGGACATGCTGCGCACCGCCGGTGCCGCCACGGCCAAGATACTGGTGGTGGCGGTGGACGATGTGGACCAGTCGCTAGAAATTGTGGACCTGGCCCGCGCGCACTTCCCTGCCCTGCAGATCGTAGCCCGCGCCCGCGA
>JBJOLD010000373.1:0-6811 GCA_046045765.1 Pseudomonadota bacterium
GCTGCACCTCGGTAGCACCTTCGTAAATGCGCAGAGAGCGAATCTCGCGGTACAGGCGCTCCACAATGTGGCCGCTGACCACGCCCATGCCGCCCCAGATCTGCACCGCGGCATCTATGACTTGTTGCGCGCCTTCGGTGGCGGTCATCTTGGCCATGGCGGCTTCGCGGGTCACCGGCTTGCCCTGGTCGCGCAGCCAGGCGGCGCGGTAGGTGAGCAGGGCGCTACTGTCGATGGTGGTGGCCATTTGCGCCAGCTTGGCCTGGGTGAGCTGAAAGTCGGCCAGCGTCTGGTTGAACATCTTGCGGGTGGTTGCACGCAACAGCGCTTCGTCCATGGCGCGCCGCGCAAAGCCCAGCGCCGCCGCAGCCACCGAAGTGCGGAACACATCCAGCGTGCGCATGGCGACTTTGAAACCTTCTCCGGCATCACCTACGCGCTGCGTTAACGGAACGCGGCAATCGGTAAAGCGCAGCGTGGCAAGGGGGTGCGGCGCAATCACATCGATGCGCTCGGCAATTTCAAAGCCCGGCGTATTGGCATCCACAATAAACGCGCTGATACCGCGTGCACCGGGGGCCTCACCGCTGCGGGCAAACACCACATAAAAGTCGGCAATGCCGCCATTGGAGATCCAGGTCTTGCTGCCGCTAAGGACCGCAAATTCGCCTTCCACCCGCGCGCTGCACTGCATGGCTGCCACGTCGGAGCCTGCATCGGGCTCGCTCAGGGCAAACGCCGCAATGGCCTCACCGCGGGCCACGCGGGGCAGGTAGCGCTGCTTCTGTTCCTCAGTGCCTGCCAGGCTGATGGCACCGCTGCCCAGGCCCTGCATGGCAAACGCAAAGTCGGCCAGGCCGGAATGGCGTGCCAGTGTTTCGCGAATCAGGCAGATGCTGCGGGTGTCAATCACGTCAGTTGCACCACCGTAAGTACTGCCGCCCACCGCATATTTGAGCCAGCCTGCAGCACCCAGGCTGCGCACCAAAGCTTTGCACTCGGCATCCACATCGTGGCCGTGGGTTTGGGAGATGTGGGCCGTGGCCCAAGCGTCCAGCGTGCGGGCCAGCGCATCATGGTGGGGCGCAAAAAAAGGCCAGCTGAGGTAATTGGTGTCGCTCATGGTGTGCCTTTTCAGTTGCCTTGGAATACAGGGCGCTGTTTGGCCACAAAGGCTTCATAGGCGCGCTTGTAGTCCTGGGTCAGCATGCAGATGGCTTGGGCCTGTGCTTCGGCCTCAATCGCCTGGTCAACTGACATGGACCATTCCTGGTGCAACATGGTCTTGGTCATGCCGTTGGCAAAGGTAGGGCCAGCGGTCAGGTCGCGTGCCAGGGCGGCGGCGGCGTCCTGCAATTGATCCGGCTCACACAGGCGGTTGAAAAAACCGCTGCGTTCGGCTTCTTCACCACCGATAGAGCGGCCGGTGAAAAGCCATTCACTGGCGCGCCCTTGGCCGATGATGCGTGGCAGGATGGCGCAGGCCCCCATGTCGCAGCCCGCCAGTCCCACGCGGTTAAATAAGAAAGCAGTTTTGCTGCGGGCCGTGCCCAGGCGCATGTCCGACGCCATGGCGATGATGGCACCTGCACCCGCACACACGCCGTCAATGGCCGCCACGATGGGCTGGGGGCAGGCGCGCATAGCCTTGACGAGGTCGCCGGTCATGCGGGTGAACATCAGCAAATCCGGGGCACTTAAGTCGATCAGCGGGCCAATGATTTCATGCACATCACCACCCGAGCAAAAGTTGTTGCCCGCGCCACACACCACCACGGCATGCACGTCTTGCGCGTACTTGAGCTGGCCGAACAGGTCGCGCAGTTCCACATACGAGTCAAAGGTGAGTGGGTTTTTGCGCTCGGGGCGGTTTAGCGTGATGGTGGCTACACCATCGGCACACTGCCACTGAAAGTGTTTGGCTGCGTAGCGCGCCAGTTGCTTGTGGTTGCCTGTCGCCAATGCGGGGTCTAGCGCAACTGGCGTGGTCGATGTTGTGGTGTTGGTCATGTGTTGTCCTTGCTGCCTGGGTCGTATTTGCGTACCAGTTGCACGCGCAAGGCGCCCAACTGGCTGTAAAGGGTTTGCACGGTGGATGCCTCCATGCCGGAGAAAAGCTCCAGAATCCACTGCTCGTGCTCTTTGGCCATGCCCTCAAAGGTGTCTTTGCCCTTGGGGGTCAGGCACACAATCCAGGTGCGGCGGTCGGTGGTGCTGTTTTGGCGCGACACCATGCCTTCGCGTACCAGTTCATCGGTCACGCCGGTCACATTGCCACCGGTCACCATCAAAAAGCGCGACAGCTCGCTCATCTTCAGCCCGGCGGGCTGGCGGTAAAGCTGGGCCATGTAGTCAAAGCGTGGCAGCGAAATATCAAACCGGGCACGCAGGCGGCGACGTATTTCGTCTTCAATTTGTGTGGTGCACGCCAGCATACGCAGCCACAGTTTTAGCGCCGCATGGTCTGCACCACCAGAGCGGGCTTCGTGGCCGAGTTCGTCGGCGGCATTGAGCAGGGTGCGGCTGGGGTCTGCTTTCATGCCATCACCTCGCCGCCGCACACGGCAATACTTTGGCCGGTGACCGCACTGGCCCCCGGCGCGCACAGCCACAGCACGGCGTTGGCCACCTCGTCGGGTTGCACCAGGCGGCCTTGCGGATTGCCAGCAGTGAATTCTTCGCGCGCTTGTGCTTCGGTGCGTCCAGTTTTTTGCATGATGTTGGTGATGCTTTCTTTCAAAATAGTGGTTTCGGTGTAGCCGGGGCAGACCGCGTTCACGGTGATACCTTTCTTGGCCACTTCCAGTGCCAGCGCACGCGTCATTCCCACCACACCATGTTTGGCCGCGCAATACGCGACCACATAGGCATACCCCGTCATGCCCGCGGTGCTCGCCACATTGATGACACGGCCCCACTGCGCTTGCACCATGTCGGGCAGGGCGGCCTGGGTGCAGACAAAGCTGCCGGTGAGGTTGACACTCAGCATCTGGTTCCACAGTGCCGCATCCGTTTTAAGAAAGGGTGCACTGTGGGCTTGTCCTGCGTTGTTCACCAGAATCGACACCGGCCCAAAGCGCGCGCGTGCAGCTGCAAATGCGGCTTGCACTTGGGCTGCGTCCGCGACATCGGCGGCAACGGCGAGCACCTGGCCGGGCATTTCGTTGGACAGCGCTTGAACAACATCCAACCGCCGTCCCAGCACTGTGACCTGTGCACCGGCAGCCACCAGTTGGCGCGCAATAGCCGCGCCAATACCTTGCCCGCCACCGGTCACCAGTGCGTGTTTGCCGTTCAAGGGCAATGTGTTTTGCATAGACTGATTCACGCCTCTGCGGTGCGCACAGGCGACTGGGCTGCCATGGCGGCCTGTGCTTTTTCGCGCAGGAAGTTGGCTTCCATTTGGCTTTTGCCCGACACATATTGCTTGGGCCAGGCCAGGCCGGCGTAGCCAATTTTTGCAGCCTCGGTAAGCGTCCAGGCGGGGTTGGCCAAGTGGGGGCGGGCCACCGCGCACAGGTCGGCTCGGCCGGCCGAAATAATGCTGTTCACATGGTCGGCCTCGCTGATAGCGCCTACGGCCATGGTGGCAATGCCTGCCTCTTGGCGAATGCGGTCAGCAAACGGGGTCTGGAACATGCGGCCATACACCGGTTTCTCCTTTTTGCTGACCTGACCGGAGGAACAGTCAATCAGGTCTGCGCCTGCGTCTTTAAAGGCGCAGGCCACTTCCACTGCGTCGCTTGGGGTGATGCCGCCTTCCACCCAGTCGTGTGCAGAAATGCGTACCGACATGGGGCGGTCTGCAGGCCAAGCGGCGCGCACCGCAGCAAATACTTTCAGGGGATAGCGCAGGCGGTTTTCCAGACTGCCGCCGTAGGCGTCGGTGCGCTGGTTGGTCAATGGCGAAATAAAACTGGACAGCAGATAGCCATGGGCACAGTGCAGCTCCAGCCAGTCCACACCTATGTCTGCCGCCGCCTGGGCGCTGGCAACAAACTGGGCCAGTACGGTGTCCATGTCAGCCTGTGTCATAGCTAGGGCCGTTTGGCTCACACCGGGCAGGTACTGCTGAGGCGATGCGGACATCAGTGGCCAGTTGCCCGACTCCAATGGTTTGTCAATGCCTTCCCACGCCACGCGGGTGGACGCTTTGGCACCGGCATGGCCAATTTGCATGGCAAATTTGGCATCGGTGTTGGCATGCACCCAATCCACAATGCGCTTCCACGCCACCGTGTGCTCTGGTGCATACAGGCCTGGGCAGCCTGGGGTGATGCGGCCCTCAGCGCTCACGCATGTCATCTCGGCAAACACCATGGCGGCACCGCCCATGGCACGCGCGCCCAAGTGCACCAGGTGATAGTCACCTGCCACGCCTTCTACGGCCGAATACTGGGCCATGGGTGACACCACCACGCGGTTCTTTAGCGTTAGACCGCGCACGGTGTAAGGGGTGAACATGGGCGGTGGCGCAGCCTTTCCGGTTTCAATCTGAAGGCCCGCACGTTGGGCAAACCAGGCCTCAAATCCACCCAGCCATGCTGCGTCGCGCAGGCGCAGGTTTTCGTGGCTGATGCGTTGGCTGCGGGTCAACATGGAATACATGAACTGCGGTGCATCCAGCTGGTCGCAGTAGCGTTCGCCGCACACTTCGAACCATTCCATGGCATTCCAGGCTGCGTTTTGCAGGCGCAGCACATCCACATTGCGCAGGGCTTGGTAACGCGCCAGCACGGTGGGAATTTGGTCTGGGCTGTCGCCCAGCTCTTTGAACTGGCGGGTGAGCTCAATCGCATCTTCAATCGCCAATTTGGTGCCCGAGCCAATCGCAAAGTGGGCGGTGTGCACTGCATCGCCCATTAACACTACATGGCTGTGGCCATTGAAGTGCGACCACTGCTCGCACTTCACACGCTGAAAGTTCAGCCACGCCGAGCCACGCAGGTGCCGTGCGTTCGTCATCAGCTTGGCCCCTTGCAGGTTGTCGGCGAACAGCTGCTCGCAAAAGGCGATCGATTGCGCTTGGTCGGCCTGGTCCAGCCCGTGCGCCAGCCAGACGTGCTCAGGACATTCCACGATGAACGTGGTGGTGGTATCGTCAAACTTGTAGATGTGCGCTTGAAACCAGCCGTGCTCTGTTTTCTCAAAAAGGAAGGTAAATGCGTCGTACAACTTGTGGGTGCCCAGCCAGATGTAGCGGTTGGGCCGTGCCACCACGTCAGGCTTGAAGACCACCTCGTAGCGACCACGAATGCGCGAATTGATACCGTCGCTGGCGATGATGAGGTCGGTATCGGGGTACTGCAGATCAGATTCGGCATCCACCTCAAACACCAGCTTGACGCCCAAACGTTCGCAGCGCAGTTGCAGAATGTTCAGTAGTTTTTTGCGGCCAATGCCCACGAAGCCATGGCCGCCCGAGCGAATGGTTTCACCCTTGAACTCCATCTCGATGTCGTCCCAGTGGTTGAACGCCTGCTGTATTTCGGCTGCTGTCTCCGGGTCCCACACCCGCATGTTGTCCATGGTCGCGTCGGAAAACACCACACCCCAGCCAAAAGTGTCATACGGCTTGTTGCGCTCCACCACGGTGATGTCGTGGGAAGGGTTGTGGCGCTTCATCAAAAGCGCGAAGTAGAGGCCGGCCGGGCCTCCACCGATGCAGACAATGTTCATTGCAACTCCGGCTGGGTGTGTGTTGCAATTAGTTTAGACTTAAACCTTTAAGTGTCAAGCAATTCGAGAATCGGTATTTTTCCCTAGGGCGGCATGCCAGGTGAAAGTTCAGCTGTGCATCTGTAAACGCCGCGCCAGCCCTTGAACGTCTGCGTTGGCCAGTGGGGAGGCCGTGGTGTCTTGCTGCGCCTGAATGAGGCGGCGCAGAGTTTCTATGTGCGGGGTAATGAATCCGAAAAAACGGGCTTGTCCGCCTGTGGCAATCAGCAGGGTAGGGAAGTTGTCCACTTCGATGGGGTCGACCAGATCTGCTTCATCTTCAATATCGACCCATCTGAATTGCGCTTGCGGAAAATCGGTTTGTAGCTGGGCAAACAGGGGTCGGTATTCGTCACAGGTGCGGCACCATTGGGCACACAGGCAGGCCACCAACAGCGACGCAGTGGCAGTAGGCAGGAAGGATGGGGGCAGGTTGTCAAGCTGGGCAGGCATAGCCGAATCATCGCAGAAAGTGGACGCATTTAGCTCTCGCAAGCCGTTGCAAATGCCCCGCTATGGGGAAGTAGGGCGTTAAGGTTTTACACTCTAGGGTTTGCCCCAAGCCCACACTGAATTTTTGCAAGGCCCCCCATGAGTGCATTTCTGGACGAAACCGTATTGAGCGTTCACCACTGGACAGACCGCCTGTTCAGCTTTACCACCACCCGCGACGCTGCGCTGCGCTTCTCGAATGGCCACTTCACCATGATTGGCCTGCGCCAAGAAAGCGGCAAACCACTGCTGCGCGCTTACAGCATCGTGAGCGCCAATTACGAAGACCATTTGGAGTTTTTGAGTATCAAGGTGCAAGACGGCCCGCTCACGTCCAAGCTGCAGCACATCAAGGTGGGCGACAAAATTGTGGTGGGCAAAAAGCCCACCGGCACTCTGCTGATTGACTACCTGTTGCCAGCCAAAAACCTGTATCTGATTGGTACCGGTACCGGATTGGCCCCGTTTATGTGCCTAATCCGTGACCCCGAGACCTACGAGAAGTTCGAGAAAGTGATTCTGGTCCACGGCGTGCGTGAAGTGAAAGAACTGGCCTACACCGACTACATCCAGCACGAACTGCCCGACCATGAGTTTCTGG
>JBJOLD010000008.1:0-2710 GCA_046045765.1 Pseudomonadota bacterium
CGTCATGGCCCATGTTCCTAGCCACCATGACCACCGTATTGGCGAGTGGATTGGCATCCGCCCAGAGGTGGACCACGTTGTCACCTTCGCCAGCCAAGCGCCTAACGTTGTTGCTCCATAGGTCACAGCGTGCCATGTTTAAGCCGTATCAGTAACTTTTCCAAGTAGTCCATTAACCCCAAAAATGACGGACGTGAAAACCGCACCGACACAATAGTTAAATCTTGGATCGACAGCTAACCAATTGATAGAAAGATGAATGGTGCAAGAATCGAAACAGACAAAATCAATTGGCATGCTTATGCACTTCTTTCGAAACTCAATCGCCAGGGTAGTTCCCATACAAATTATTCAACACAAGGACGCTAGAAGTAAACGAATGATCGAGCGGTTTATTGCATGACAGGCGCTGTAACAGGTGTACTACCGAATTTGTCGCTACGACACTTTTTCTTGGCGCTGGCAGTGGTGGCAGTGTGGGGTACCAATTTTGTAGTAATCCGCTTGGGGCTAAACCAATTTCCGCCGTTTTTGTTTTCTGCGTTGCGGTTTACCTTCGCACTGGTACCTGCGCTGTTCTTTTTGCCGTTTCCGCGCGTGGCTTGGCGCCCGATGGCGCTGTACGGCGTATTCATCGGCGTGGGCCAGTTTGGCCTGCTGTACCTGGCTATCAACGGAGACATTGCGCCCGGGCTAGCCTCATTGGTGGTGCAAACCCAGGTGTTTTTCACCATTGGCCTGTCAATGCGCGTTACAGGCGAACGGGTGCAACCCTTTCAGTGGCTGGCGTTACTCATGGCCACTGCGGGTATTGCCACTATTGCATCGCATACCGACGGTAGCACCACCCCGCTGGGGCTTTTTTTGGTGCTGTGCGCCGCACTGTCATGGGCAGGCGGCAATATGGCAGCCAAACGCGCCAACCCCGGCAACATGCTGGCCTTTGTGGTGTGGGCCAGCGCGTTTTCACTACCGCCGCTGTTTTTCATTTCCTTCATCACCGAAGGCTGGCCCGCCATGTCTGCAGCAGTGCTGCAAGCGGATGCAGGGGCCTGGGCCGCCGTGCTGTGGCAATCGTGGGGCAACACCTTGTTTGGCTACGCTGCATGGGGCTGGTTGCTGGCACGCCACCCGGCAGCCACCATCACCCCCATGGCTTTAATGGTGCCGGTGTTTGGCATGAGTGCCTCGGCCTTCTGGCTGGGCGAGTCACTGCCAGCCTGGAAACTGATAGCAGCGGCACTGGTAATGGGCGGGCTGGGTGTCAATTTGTTGTGGCCCAAGCTGCGCCAGCGGCTGCGGGAGTCGTAAACACCCGCGGGAACTAAAATAGCGGGTTAATCAAAGACCACACCACACACAGAAGGATGGGACCCGCACCATGGAAGCAGAACGCATCAACCTCATTGGATCTACGCTGGCAGACCTGAGCGCCCGTACCCAAGAGTTACGGGGGTATCTTTGACTACGATGCCAAAGCCGAACGCCTGCGCACCGTTAACGCATCGCTAGAAGACCCCACCGTCTGGAACGACCCCAAGCGTGCCCAAGAGTTAGGCAAGGAAAAGAAAACGCTCGAAGGCGTGGTGGTCACCATCACCCAACTGGAAGGCGAGCTGTCTGACAACACCGAGCTCTTTGAGATGAGCAAAGAAGACGGCGACGAAGACGGCCTGATCACCATCGAAGGCGAAGGCACAAAACTCGCCGAAATCATCCAGGGTCTGGAATTTCGTCGCATGTTTAACAACCCTGCCGACCCACTGCACTGCTTTTTGGACATTCAAGCGGGTGCCGGTGGCACCGAAGCCTGCGACTGGGCCAGCATGCTGCTGCGCCAGTACCTCAAGTACGCTGAACGCAAGGGTTTCAAAACCACGATTGAAGACGAAACCGCAGGCGATACGGCAGGCATTAAAGGTGCCACCATCAAGATCGAAGGCGAATACGCGTTTGGCCTGTTGCGCACGGAGACTGGCGTGCACCGGCTGGTACGCAAGTCGCCGTTCGACTCGTCCGGCGGCCGCCACACCAGCTTTGCCAGCGTATTTGTGTACCCCGAGATTGACGATTCGATTGAGATCGACATCAACCCCAGCGACGTGCGCACCGACACCTTCCGCGCCAGCGGTGCGGGTGGCCAGCACATCAACAAGACCGACTCGGCCGTGCGCCTGACGCACATCCCCACCGGCATCGTGGTTCAGTGCCAAGATGGCCGCAGCCAACACAGCAACCGCGATGTGGCGTGGAAGCGCCTGCGCAGCCGCCTGTACGACTTCGAACTGCGCAAGCAGCAAGAAGCCCAGCAAAAGCTGGAAGATACCAAAACCGATGTGGGCTGGGGCCATCAAATCCGCAGCTATGTACTGGACAACAGCCGCATTAAAGACCTGCGCACCAACGTCGAAGTCTCCGCTACGCAAAAAGTGCTGGACGGTGACTTGGACGTGTTCATCGAAGCCAGCCTGAAGCAAGGCGTATGAGTTTGAGCAGCGTGGGGGCCTTCATTTTCGACATGGACGGCACCATGATTCACTCAATGCCTCACCACACCTCCACGTGGGTAGACTTTGCGCACCAGCACGGCATTGATATCGAGATTGATGAACTTATGCGCCGCACCACCGGGCGTACTGGCCTGGAATGTGTGCGTATCCTCTTGGACCAGCCCGACATGGACGAAGGGCTGGCCTGGGCACTGGTGTTT
>JBJOLD010000045.1:0-4014 GCA_046045765.1 Pseudomonadota bacterium
ATGCCAAAGCCTGCCTTGTGCCAGGCAAAGCGGTCGGTTTGCGGGTTGGTGTGGTGAAACAAAGCGTCTGCCCAGCCCACAGGGCCGGGTTTGACCGCATCAAAAAACCGGAACAGACCAAACGCCATCACTTGCCCCACCCACGCCCACAACGTGCCCGAGGTGCCGGGCGCGATGCGCGACAGCCCCGAGCCAAACCCTAGCGCAATCCAGTGCGCGGGGTGGGACGCCATAAAGCGCACCGTGGGGCGAGCGGGCAGTGGCGCTGCAACTGGTCCGAAAGCCGTAACTTCCAAGTCCATTGCTTCGCTGCTTGCCGCATCGAGGGGTATTAAAGGGGTAGGTTCGCTCATGGCTCAATTATCGTTGGGCCTACCAACCCCATTGGTGGGCGGGCTGAACCCCGCCTAGTCTTGCAACGCGCTTAAAAACTGCTTGAGTTCCGGCGTTTGCGGGTTGGAGAACAGGGCATCTGGTGTACCTATCTCATGCACCAAGCCTTGGTGCATAAACACCACCCGGTTGGCCACTTTGCGGGCGAAGTTCATCTCATGCGTCACCATCAAGAGCGTCATGCCATCGGCGGCCAGACTTTCCACCACGCGCAGCACTTCTCCCACTAGCTCGGGGTCCAGTGCGCTGGTGATTTCGTCGCACAGCAGCACCGCAGGCTCCATGGCCAGTGCACGGGCAATGGCCACGCGCTGTTGCTGCCCGCCTGACAGCTGGTCACCATACGCGTCAAACTTTTCAGCCAACCCCACGCGCTCTAGTAGTTTGCGGGCCAGCGCGGTGTTGGCCGCACCATCTTTGTGCTTGACCAAGCCAGGGGCCAGCATGATGTTTTTGCCCACAGTCAGGTGGGGGAACAGGTTGAAGCTTTGGAACACCATACCCACATGCTGGCGCAGCTCGCGCATGGCGGCGGGGTTGTTGTGCAGCAGGGGCTTGCCGTCTACGCTGAGGCTACCGGCCTGGAATGTCTCCAGGCCGTTGATGCAGCGCAGCAGCGTGCTTTTACCCGAACCGCTTTTGCCGATGATGGCAATCACCTCGCCCGCCTCGACCGCCAGATCGATGCCCTTGAGCACCTCGTTGGTGCCAAACGATTTGCGCAAGCCGTTGATTTCAACGATGGCCATGAATTTTCCTCTCCAGGTGCTTGGCGTACCAGCTTACCGGGTAGCACAGCGCAAAGTACATCACTGCGACGCAGCTAAAAATCAAGAATGGGCTAAAGGTGGCATTGGCAATGGTTTTGCCCACCTTGGTCAGCTCCATAAAGCCAATCACCGAGGCCAGTGCCGTACCCTTAATCACCTGCACCAAAAACCCAACGGTGGGTGGTACTGCAATCCGAACCGCCTGCGGCAAGATGATGTAGCGCAGTTGCTCATAAAAACTCAGCGCCAGACTCTCGGAGGCTTCCCATTGCCCGCGCGGTATGGAGGCAATGCAGCCGCGCCATATCTCAGCCAAAAATGCACTGGTGTACAGCGTCAGCCCCATGCCCGCAGCCACCCAGGGCGACGTGTTAATGCCAAACAGCCCCAAGCCGTAGTAGGCCAAGAACAATTGCACCAAGAGCGGCACGCCTTGAAACAGTTGCACATAGGCCGCCACCAGCGCAGCCGCGCCCGGTAGCTTGCCCAGGCGCAAGACCACCAGCACCATGCCCACCGCGCCGCCGCCGATGAAGGCGATGAGTGACAGGCCAACCGTCCAGCGCGCTGCCAGCAGCAGGTTGCGTACGATGTCCCAGAGCGAAAAATCAACCATGGACTACCTCCCGCCGAATAGAAACTTGGCGCCCGCCCAATTCAGCAGATGCCGCAACGCTATCGACAGCGCCAGGTAAATGGCCCCCACCACAATGAAGGCTTCAAACGAGCGAAAGTTGCGGCTTTGAATCAAGTCCGCTGCGTAGCTCAGTTCCTGGGTGGATATTTGCCCGCACACTGACGAGCCCAGCATCACGATGATGATTTGGCTTACCAGGCTGGGCCACACTTTCTTAAGCGCTGGGGGCAGCACTACCCACACAAAAGTTTGCCTACCGCTCAGGGCCAGGCTTTGCGCAGCCTCCATTTGGCCCTTGGGCGTGGCTTCCAATCCTGCACGAATGATCTCTGTGGCATAGGCCCCCAGGTTGATCACCATGGCCAGAAAAGATGCTGTTTCTGCCGAGAGTTTGAAGCCCGCGGCGGGCAGACCGAAAAAGATGAAAAACAACTGCACGATGAACGGCGTGTTGCGAATCAACTCCACATAGGCGTCCACCAGTGCTTGCAGCCAGGTCGGCGCCAGGTTGGCCCCAAAGCCCCTGGCGCGTACCCAAGCGCAGCCAATGCCCAACAACGTGCCGATCACCACCGAGGCCAGGGTGAGCACCAGAGTCCAGCCCACGCCAGTGAGCAACAGCGGCCACTCTGCGAGCACCGCGGCAAAGTCGAGTTGAATTCTCATCGCCTCAAGCCCGGTGGCTCAGAAGTTACAGGGGCAAATCGCCAGCGGGGCGGCCCAGCCACTTCTTGGCCATGGTGTCGAGTTCGCCGGTCTTTTTGGCCTCGGCAATGATCTCGTTCACCTTGGCTTTGAGCTTATCCTCCCCCTTGGCAATACCGATGAAGTTGGGGCTTTCTTTGAGCAGCAGCTTGTATTCGCTGGAAAGCTGCGGGTTCTTGGTCATCATGTTGCCGGCCACCGATGCGCCCAGTGCCACAAACTGCACCTGGCCAGCGGCAAAGGCAGCGATGGTGGCATTGTTGTCTTCAAAGCGTTTGATGTCGGTAGACGAGGGGGCCACCTTGCCCAACTCCTGGTCTTCCATTGCGCCGCGGGTCACACCCACCGATTTGCCGGCCAAATCGGCAAAGGCCTTCACGCTCAGGTTTTTGGGCCCGAACACAGCCTGAAAGAACGGGGAGTAGGCGGCGGTGAAGTCGATCACTTTTTCGCGGTCGGGGTTCTTGCCCAGGGTGGCTATCACCAGGTCGGCTTTCTTGGTTTGCAGCGCCGGAATGCGGCTGGCGCTCACCACTACCACCAGCTCCACGGGCACGCCCAGCTTTTTGCCAATGTAGTGGGCCATGTCCACGTCCAGGCCAATGGGTTTGAGGTCTGTGCCGACAAAACCGTAGGGTGCGGAGTCTGTCTGCACCGCTACTTTGAGCACCTTGGTCTTCAGGATGTCATCCAATGCAGATTGCGCCTGGGCGCCCGTGGCAGCTAACAGTGCGCCAGTCGCCAGTGCCAGCAGAAAAGTACGCTTGGGAAATGAAATGGGGTTCATGGGTTTGCTCCAAAGTTGTATGGGTGATGCAACTATGCAAGAGCTATGCCCAGGTGTGCACTGAACTAGTGCGTTGGGTTGTAGGCCTGCGATTGGTCCGCTGAGGCTGGCGAAATGGGGTTCAGGCCGGGGTGGCGCAGTTCACCATCCAGCGGATGCCGTAAGCGTCGGTCAGGCTGCCGAAGTACGCGCCCCAGAACATGTCTTGCAGAGGCATTTCTACCAAGCCACCCACGGCCAGTGCGTTGAACAAGCGCTCTGCTTCAGCGCGTGTGTCGGGCTCCAGGTTGATGTGCATGTTGTTGCCTGGCGTGACGGTGAAACCCATGGACTCTGGCGCGTCCGTACCCATGAGTACATGCCCACCCACGATGGCCAACTCAACATGCATCACCATATTGGCCGCTTCAGCGGGCATGGACGGCTGGCCGGGCGCAGGGGGAGCGTCCTTAAACCGGTGCACCGGGCCCATGAATTCACCGCCAAAAATGGCGCGGTAAGCTTCAAACGCCTGTTCGGTTTTGCCATTGAAGTTCAGGTAAGTGCTGGTACGTGCCATGGGTGTTCTCCTTAGGTGGGCGGGTGTCGCGTGCGGTTGCATACGGCGTGGCTGATGGCCAGGTTTTCCAGGTGGCTGTTGCCGCCCTGGCTGAGCGGCTGAATATGTTCCAGCGTCGAGTCGGCCGGTTCGACGTGTTTGCCGCACACCCAGCACGGCACGG
>JBJOLD010000086.1:0-25897 GCA_046045765.1 Pseudomonadota bacterium
TTGGCGCGGTTGGGGTCCATAAACAGTGCCATACCACGTGCCTCGTTGGGTGTCAGGTTTGTGGTGCCACGCACCATGGCGTCGTATTTGGAGGTGAAGGGTTGCAGCGCCAGGCGCTCAAAGGCTTCAATGGCCACCCCAATTTGCGTAAACGCGGCATCGGTGTTGTTAAAGATGTCTGTACCAAACTCCTGGCGAAATGCGGCTGCGTAGCGCGACGCAGCGATCTTGTCCACCACGGCTTTGCGGCTAGGGTTGTTCATCTCTAGTGGGTTCAGCAACGGCCCCAGGGCTTGCAGCGCGAGCGTGTCAGACCGCCCATCCCAAAAGTGACCGCCCACAGCTTCGGTCTCGCCGTCAGTAGTTACAAAGGACAGCCCGGGTATCAGACCCATATAGCCGTTGGTCATGGCATTGCGCAGGCCCAATGCGCTCGCCTGGCTACCCAGCGCCACGCCAATACGCGAGCCGTGGTTACCAGCAAAGCCTTGGTTGGGCTGGTGGCAGGCCACGCAGGCGGTGCCGCGTGGCTCTGACAAGTTGGTATCGCCAAAAATTTGCTGACCCAGCTGCGCTCTGGGGCTGGCTGCTAGCGCAAGTTGCGATGGGGTGGCTGCCGCTACGTTTGCATTGGCCGCTGTCGCTGCTGCACTACCACTATCCCCACCACCACATCCCGAAAGCGTACCAAGGGTGAGTACAACTACCGCCGTCCAGCGGTTACCAATAGCAATGACGTGCAACATACAGTCTCCTCATTTGGCCAATACTGGCACTTTGGAATGGACTATGAACTGCAAGTGTGGAGCAAATGTGGAGGTGACAAGATAAGAGTGCAACTTGGCGTCGGTGTCCTTATAAATATATAAAAACAGGCTTGAGACCTCGCTCAATATGCGTAAGCAGCTATTATTTTTATAGCAAAAATATCTTGCCAGGGTTCAAAATGTTATCCGGATCCAGCGCTTTTTTGATGGTGCGCATCATGTCGACCGCGCCCGCGCCGGTCTCGGTGACCAAAAAGTCCATTTTGTGCAGGCCCACGCCGTGTTCACCGGTGCAGGTGCCGCCCAGGGCCAGCGCGCGCGCCACCAGCTGGTGGTTGAGCTTTTCGGCCAGCACGCGTTCTTCGGGCTTGTGGGGGTCGATCAGGTAGCCCATGTGGAAGTTGCCGTCGCCCACGTGGCCTACCATGAAGTAGGGCAGGCCGGCCTCTTGTACCTCGGCTACTGAGTCCAGCAGTGCATCGGCCAGGCGTGAGATGGGCACGCAGGTGTCGGTGGTGATTGCCTTGCAGCCCGGTACCGATTGCACACCCGCAAAGTAGGCGTTGTGCCGCGCGGTCCACAGGCGTGTGCGCTCCTCGGGAGTCTCGGCCCACTCAAACGCTGCCCCGTTGAGTTCAGCCGCAATGTCTTGCACGGTTTGCACTTGTTCTTTGACGCCATCGGGCGAGCCGTGAAACTCAAACAGCAGCATGGTGCCCTCGTGCAACATGAGTTTAGAGTGGGCGTTGACCATACGGACCGTGTTGGCATCCAGCAGCTCGCAGCGGGCTATGGGCACGCCCATCTGGATGATCTGGATGGTGGTGTTGACGGCATCCGCTAATGTGGGAAACGCGCAGGTCGCGGCCATGACCGCCTCGGGCAGCGGGTACAGCTTGACCGTGATCTCGGTCATCACGCCCAGCGTGCCCTCGCTGCCCACCATCAGGCGGGTCAGATCGTAGCCGGCTGCCGACTTCTTGGCGCGGGTGCCAGTGCGGATGATTTCGCCGCTGGCCGTGACCACTTCCAGCGCCAGCACGTTCTCGCGCATGGTGCCGTAGCGCACGGCGTTGGTTCCGCTGGCGCGCGTGGCGCTCATGCCGCCGATGGTGGCGTCCGCGCCGGGGTCAATGGGAAAAAACAGGCCGGTGCTCTTGACCGCTTCGTTCAGCGCTTTGCGCGTCACGCCGGGCTGCACCGTCACCGTCAGGTCTTCGGCGTTGATGCTTAGCACCTGGTTCATGCGGCTCACGTCCAGACTGATACCGCCTTGCACCGCCAGCAGGTGGCCTTCTAACGACGAGCCCACACCAAACGGAATGACCGGCACTTTGTACTGCGCGGCCAGCTTGATCGCGTCGCTCACATCCTGCGTGTTCTGGGCAAACACCACAGCGGCGGGAGGCGCAATGTCAAATGCAGATTCGTCGCGCCCGTGCTGCTCGCGAACCACCAGCGCGGTGGAGCACTGGTCACAGAAGCGGGCTTTGAGTGCGTCCAGCAGGGCGGTGGGTACGGTGCGGAGCCTGACTTGGGGAAGCAGGTCGTTTAGAGGTGTGGGAGCGTTCATGACAAAGACTTTCGTTAGGTAGGCTCAAACTGCGGTAAGGGCGGAACTGCTGTCTCCGTGCGCCAGCGGGGGATGTGTGACGAGCGACTTTAACTGTGGGCGTGGTGTTTGCAACTGCGCCAAGTCCGGGCGCGTGCGCGGGCCCCAGCAGCCCTCGATAGCGTGGGCCATGGACAGGAGTCTGGCGTCATGGTGCAGTGGTGCGATGAGCTGCAAGCCAAAGGGCATGCCCAGTTCGTCAAAGCCGCATGGCAATGTCAGCGCAGGGCAGGTGGCTAGTGTGACCAAGTAGGTGAGGCTTAACCATTCGTAGTAGTTGCGTTGCTCTACGCCATCGATATGGGTGGCATACAGCGCGCTCCACGGAAACGGCGACAGCGGTGTGACCGGTGCCACGATCAGGTCCACTGATTGGAATGCACGCTGAAACTGGCGAAAAATTTGCGTCTGCGTCATGTGTGCCCGTGCGCGGTCTGCCAGGGTAATGTTGGCGGCCATTTCCACATTGGCACGCACATTGGGTGCCAGGCTGTCGGGGTCCGAACGCCAGAGGGCCTCAAAACCCGCAAGAAAGCTTTCGGCCCGGATCACGTCAAAGCACCGGTGCCCCTCGCCCAAATGCCAGTCCAAGGGCTCGCAGTGGGCAACCTGGGTTGCCAGCTTGGCCACGCGATCGGCAAATACGCGGCGGATCATGGGGTCGACCGCACACGCGCCAAAGTCTGGCGTGAAGGCAATCCGCAGCTCGGACAGATCGACTTCGGGCAAAGGCCAGAACGTGCCCACCGGGTGCATACCGCTGAGCGGGTCCAAGGGGTGGGGGCCAGTGCAGGCTGACATCAACAGCGCGGTGTCGGAAACATTGCGTGCCATCGGCCCCAACACGGAGATGGCCGACCACCCCAGCGGGCGGGCGTCGTTGGCAATGACGCCGGGCGATGGACGCAGCCCGACCACACCACACAGCGCCGCAGGAATCCGCAGGGACCCGCCGGTGTCTGATCCGGTGCACAAGGGCAGCATGTCGGTGGCAAGAGCCACGGCAGAGCCGCCAGACGACCCGCCGGCGTTCAGGTCCGGGTTGAACGGGTTACCCGTTGCGCCCCAGACGGGATTGCGGGTGTTGGCACCTGCACCAGAGTCGGGTACGTTGGTCTTGGCGGTCACGATGGCACCGGCCGCACGTAGCCTTGCTACCAGCGCGTTATCTTGTGTTGGCACGTGGCCGCGTAAGCGCACATTACCGTGGGTGGTGAGCAGCCCTGCGGTGTCTTGCAAGTCTTTGACGCCCAGTGGCAGACCATGCAAAGGGGGTAGCGGGTCGCCCCGCATTACTGCCTGCTCTGCCTGGGCAGCGGCGGCCAGTGCCCGTGCGTCGTCGCGGGCGCAGATGGCGTTGACTGCGGGGTTGATGGTGTCCATGCGCTCCAAGCAGGCCCGCATGAGCTCCACTGGGGAAAGTTGCTTGCCTGCGATTGCGTCGCGCAGTTCCAGTGCGCTAAGGTCAACCAGGCTCATTCGGTGGCCAATCCCAATTTGTCGATCAGTGGTTTCCAGACGGCGATGTCCCGCTCGGCATAGGCTTGCACATCGGCAGGCTTGCTGTTGACCAGGGCCACGTTCATGGTCGTCATGCGCTCCACATAGGCGCTGTCGGTGCGGCACTTGTTGGTGGCCTCATTGAGTTTGGCAATGACGTTGGCGGGCGTCCCCTTTTTGGCTACCACGGCAATCCAGGACGGGCGCGCAAGTACCGTCGGGCCGCCCGCCTCCGCAATTGTGGGCACGTCGGGCATGAGGTCTGAACGTTCAGCCGCGAAGACTGCCAATGGCACCAGCTTGCCCGCTTTGACCTGTGTGGCTGCTGTGCCAATAACCAGTGTCATTGCCTGAATGTGGTTGCCCATCAACGCCGTGAGCCCTGCTGATTCGCCCACAAAGGGAACGTGGGTGGCAGGCCACTTCATAGCTTCGGCGAGTGCGGTGGTGAGCAAGTGCGCAGGGCTTCCTTTGCCAGGCGATCCAAAATTCAATCCCCCGGGTTGCGACTGTGCCACTTTCTCCAGGTCAGCCAGCTTTTTGATGCCTGCGTTGGCCGGCACCACCAGCACCAGTGGCGACGTGCCAATAACTGCAATACCGTCAAAGTCTTTGGTAGGGTCGTAGGGCAATTGTTTGTGGACGTAAGGCGTGATCGTCATTTGCGACATGCCGATGGACATAACGTTGCTGCCGTCAGCGGGCAGTCCTTTGAGGGCGTTGATGGCCAGGATGCCGTTGGCACCGGGCTTGTTCACCACGATACTGGCGTGTCCGGTTTGGCGTGCGGTGCACTCGGCCCAGGCACGGGTCATGGCGTCTGACCCACTGCCAGGCGGTTGCTGTGCAATAACCTGTAGCGGTGCAGACTGGGCCATGGCATGCGCAGCCATCAAGCTCAAAGCGCCTGCAGCCATTGGTACATAGCGAAATGGGTTCATAGGTTTGTCTCCTGGTGGTTGAGAAATGATTGCAAGGTATGGGTGAGAACTTCGAGCTGCGCATCGATAGCCGCCGGCGTTGCGAAGGGAGCCTGCAGACCCAGCCCACGCAGACACGACAGCACAAACTGAACCCGAGCCTGCCCATTGGGGCACACCTGGAGTTCGGGAAAACTTTGGTACATGCGCTCTAACAACCGCTGCGCCAAGTGGGCACGGCGTTCGACGATATGGGCCGTCATTGCCGCGTCTTCCCGCGCGGCCAGGTAGGCCGACCACGCCACGGCAAAGCGTGGCTGGCTGTAAAGCTGCAGCCATGCTTGGCGTATGAAGTGGTTTGCGCGGCGTTGGCCAGTCCAGTGCGCAGGCGGCCAAAAATCATTGTCTTGGTCCAGCTGATTCACCAGGATTACGATGACTTCCATCATCAGCGCAGCCTTGGACTCAAAGTGGTGCTGTACTGCGCCGGTAGTCATGTGGGCAACACGCGCCACCTCGTGCAATGAGAGATGCCCGTAGCCCTTGCTTTGAAGTACCTGCGCAGCAGCTTCAAGCAGGCGCGCGCGCGTTTGTGCGCCTTTGCGTTGGTGCAGGTTGATGATCATCGGCACAATCAAAAAATTACATTATGTTTGTAATGTTAATCAACGGAAATAGGTAAACCCCTAGATACGGCTGCCACAATGCGGCCATGGGAAATCGACTTACACAAATTGCCACTCGCACGGGCGATAACGGCACCACTGGTCTGGGCGACAACACCCGGGTTTCTAAAAATAGCCTGCGCGTGCATGCCATGGGCGATGTAGACGAGCTCAACAGCCACATTGGCTTGCTGCTGTGCGAGGACATGCCTGAGAGCGTGCGCACCCTGCTGGGTAGCATTCAACACGAGCTGTTTAACCTGGGCGGCGAGTTGTCTATTCCGGGCTTTGAGCTACTCAAGCCCGAAGCGGTGAAGGCGCTGGACGATGCGCTGGCCGAGCACAACGCGGCCTTGCCCAAGCTGCAAGAATTTATATTGCCCGCAGGCAGCCGCGCGGCCTCGCAAGCCCATGTGTGCCGCACCGTGGCGCGTCGAGCCGAGCGCGTAGTGGTGGCGCTAGGTAGCGAAGAGGCTTTGAAAGACACGCCCCGGCAATACCTAAATCGTTTGTCGGACTTAATGTTTGTACTGGCGCGGGTATTGAACCGCCACCGCATTGATGGCACAGTGGGTGATGATGTGTACTGGAAAAGCCAGCGGATGGCGCAAGACGCCCAGGCCTGATATGGGTGCGTCGCAAGCTGCCCCCGCTTACGTCCCCCAAATCCGTCTGTATCAAAACTGGCTGCACGATCAACGCGGCCAGCAGTTTGACGACTACGATGCCCTGTGGCGCTGGTCTACCACCGACCTGAATGCCTTCTGGCAAAGCATTTGGGACTACTTTGACCTGCAATCGCCCACCCCGCACAGCGCAGCGCTGGAGGTGAACCGCATGCCCGGAGCACAGTGGTTTGTGGGGGCTCAGGTCAACTACGCGCAGCAGGTATTCCGCCATGTTGAAGCGGCCGATGCGGCAGGTTTGCCAGCGCTCATCAGTCACAACGAGCAAAGCATGGCGCTCGGCCAGGCGCGCACATTGAGCTGGCCCGAGCTGCGCCAGCAGGTGGCCTCCATGGCGCTGCATCTGCAGGCGCAGGGCTTGCAGCCCGGCGACCGCGTGGCGGCGTATTTACCCAATATTCCCGAGGCCATGGTGGCCTTTCTTGCGGTGGTGAGCCTGGGTGGCGTGTGGAGCATTTGCGCGCCCGACATGGGCACCAACGCGGTGCTGGACCGTTTCAAACAGATTGAGCCCAAAGTGCTGATTGCCTGCGACGGCGTGCACTACGGCGGCCGCAACCTGGACCGCCGCGCTGTGGTGGCAGAGCTGGTGGCTGCACTGCCCAGCGTGACCCATGTGGTGTTGCATGATAACCTCGGGCTACCGCTAGATGCTATGAATTTAGTAGCTGGTTACGCACTATTCACCGGTGCTACAGGCAAAAATGATGCAAAAACCAAGGTGTTTGAGCCCATGTGGTTGCCGTTTGACCACCCGCTGTGGATTGTGTATTCCAGCGGCACTACTGGCCTGCCTAAGCCTATTGTTCATAGCCATGGTGGCACTGTAGTGGTCGCTCTGGCGCTCAAGTGCCTGCACAACGATGTGGGCTGCAGCTACCACCCCAACTCATTGGGCGAGCGCTATCACTGGTACAGCAGCACCGGCTGGGTGATGTGGAACGCGCAAATGAGCGGCCTGCTCAACGGCACTACCTGCTGCCTCTTCGATGGCAACCCCGGCGGTAGCACGGTGGATGCCGCAGGCAACAAACAAGCCCCAGACTGGACCACGCTGTGGCGCTTTGTAGCCCACACCGGCGTCACCTTTTTTGGAGCGGGCGCAGCCTTTTTTGGCAACTGCATGAAGGCCGGTATTGACCTTGCAGCGTGTGGCGAGCTGCACCAGGTGCGCGCCCTTGGCACCACTGGCTCCCCACTAAGTGAAGACGCGCAAAACTGGGGTACGCAGCAGTTTGAAAAGATCGGCACGCCAGACATCTGGTGGTGCAACATCTCAGGCGGCACCGACTTTGCCGGAGCGTTTATCGGCGGCAACCGAGAGCTACCCCTGAAGGCGGGCGAAATGCAGTGCCGCCTGATGGGGTGCGCGGTTGAGTCGTGGGACGAGCAAGGCCAGCCGGTCATGGACGCGGTGGGCGAGCTGGTCTGCACTCAGCCCATTCCCAGCATGCCGCTGTACTTTTGGGGCGATGACTCCAACACCCGGTACCTGTCGAGCTACTTTGACATGTACCCCGCAGGCCATGGCCGCCAGCCCGGCGGAGGTGATGCATCGCCTGCAGCGGGGCCGGTGTGGCGTCATGGCGACTGGCTCAAGATTTCCAGCACCGGGGGCTGCACCATCTTTGGCCGCAGCGATGCCACCATCAACCGCCATGGCCTGCGCATGGGTACCAGCGAGTTATACAGCGCGGTAGAAGCTTTGCCCGAGGTGTTGGACTCCATGGTGGTGGATCTGGAATACCTGGGTCGTGAAAGCTACATGCCGTTGTTTGTGGTGCTGCGCGATGGCCTCAGGCTGGACGCCGCCTTGCGCGACAAAATCAACCACGCTATTCGTACCGCACTGTCGCCCCGGTTTTTGCCTAACGACATATTTCAAGTGGGCGAGGTGCCGCGCACCCTGAGCGGCAAGAAACAAGAGTTGCCGATCAAAAAGCTGTTGCTCGGCCAGCCACTGGACAAGGTGCTCAATATTGACACCATGGCCAACCCTGGCAGCCTGGGCTGGTTTGTGGATTTTGCACGTGCTGGTGCAAGTTCAAGACACAGTGAAGGTAAAAGTACGTCGTACCCAATGAGCCGCTAATCGCTATATTTTTGATAGCAAATTGCGCATGTTCTAAGACGGCTGCAGATCAATTCACTTAAAAATCTGACTTCAGTCGCTTAGCGACTCATGGAATCTGAACCTCGACCCAATCGACACAATGCTTGAATGAACGCAAACCATAAAGGAAAAATAGCCAGTAATGGCGTTGCGGCGGCCTTGGTGGCTGCGCTGCTGTTTGGCGCAGGAACGCCGTTGGCCAAACTGCTTTTGGGCAGCGTGGGGCCGTGGATGTTGGCGGGGTTGTTTTACTGCGGCTCGGGCGTGGGGCTGGCTGTGTACCGCGCTATCGTGCGGGCCGCACCCGTGAAGCTGGCCCGGGGTGAAGCCCTTTGGCTGGCCGGGGCAACGCTTTCGGGTGGCGTGCTTGGGCCTTTGTTGCTACTGGTGGGGCTCACCGGCATACCCGCCTCGGGCGCGTCGTTGTTACTCAATGCGGAAGGGGTATTTACCGCAGTGCTGGCATGGGTGGCGTTTCGGGAAAACTTTGACCGCCGCATCGGCTTGGGCATGGCCTTGATTGCAGCCGGTGCGGTAGTGCTGAGCTGGCCGCAAGACCTAAGCTTTGCTGGCCTGTGGCCCTCCCTTGCGATTTTGGGCGCGTGCTTTGCTTGGGGCGTAGACAACAACCTAACCCGAAAGGTGTCGCTGAACGATGCCACGTGGATCGCTTCGGTTAAAGGGCTGGTGGCAGGCGGCGTCAACCTCGCTCTGGCATTGGCAGTGGGGGACAAGCTTCCCAATGCGCCCACAGTAGTTGCAGCCATGGGCGTGGGCTTTTTGGCATACGGCGTGAGCCTGGCATTGTTTGTGGTGGGGCTGCGGCATTTGGGTACAGCGCGCACCGGGGCCTATTTTTCGGTAGCGCCGTTTTTTGGCGCTGCGCTGGCCGTGCTGGCTGGTGAGCCGATCACGCTGACGCTGCTAGCGGCGGGTGCCCTGATGGCTACGGGCGTGTGGCTGCACCTGACCGAGAAGCACGCGCACACCCATGCCCACGAAGCCATGGAACACGACCATGTACATGTGCACGACGCGCACCACCAGCATGCACATGCGGATAGCCAACCAGTGACGGGAGAACACACGCATACCCACAAGCACACGCCGCTCAATCACGCACACTCACACTACCCAGACGCCCATCATCGGCATTCGCACTGAGCTGGAGCCTGGATGATTGCTACAAATTTAATAGCTATTTACGCATGCTAAGCAAGGGCTAGAGGCTGATTTTTCTGCCATGTTCGGTAGCGCACCGAATGCAGTGCAGCTCTTGCACAAAATTCAGCATGACCACAATTTCTGACAAACAACCACTCATCCCTGTTGACGTGAAATTGCCAGAGGTCACTCACCAATTGGACAGCGATGACACCGCCGCAGCAAAGCCAATACCGGACTACATTCCACCCGGCCGCAGCGTTGAACACGACTGGTACGAGCCATAAAACAGCTCGCCTGCTTCAGCGGAGAAAGCCTAGGCTGAAAATTTGGGGCCGAAGTTGACTGGCGCAGTGTCACCGCCCGTGTTTTCGACTTCAAACCAGATCTCATCCCTCTGAACGTTAATTAGCTCCTTGGTATAGCCCTTAAGGCCCACGGCCTTGATGTAGGTGTCTTTAACGTCCTCTTCGCTAGTGGTCGATAGGCTGTATGAACGCCAGCACCCAACTCAGTGATGCCGCCACAACGCGTTGTCACACAAATGTCAAACAATTCACATATCGTGCCGGAGTGAACAACAAACAATCTCCCCCCCTTAAGACGCCAAACGCGTTGGATATTCGACAACAGGTCGCCAGGGTCATCTTGGTTAGCTTGCTGGCGTTTCAATGCGCTGTCCCTGTCAGCGCACAGCCGCTGCGGTTTAGCGATTTTTTTCAGTTTCCGGTGGGCCCGCGTGGGCTGGTTCTGAGCACTGCGTTGCAGCAGGCTGCCGGTAAGCAAGTCGTACTCACCGGCTACATGGTCCAGCAAGAAAACGGCAGCAAGCCCGGTCAGTTTTTCTTCACACCGCGCCCAGTGCAAATGAGCGAGCACGCTGACGGTGATGCTGATGACTTACCACCAGCTACCGTGTTGGTGACGTTGGCCCCTGCACAGGCGGCATGGTGGGTTCCACACACCCGTGGGCTGATACAGCTGGAAGGCACGCTGTCGGTGGGCAGACAAGAGGCACCTGACGGCCGGGTGACGTGGGTGCAATTGCAACTCAACCCAGAGGCCACGCGCGGCATGAATGCCATGGAGTTCGCCGGCCACCTGCACGCCTTGCAGCACCGGCACTGACTGCCTCCGAATTCACTATTTATCGCCCATTTGCTTTAACCAGGACTCTGTATGGCCTTCAATATTTTTTCGGCACAACGTCTCAGTGCAGCCAGCCTTGTGCTGGTAGCTGCGGGCGCTTATGCTGCCCCCACGGTGAGCCGACTCACTCCCCCCAGCGAACTGTTTACCAGCGGCAATGTTGCGCCGGTGATAGCGCGCTTTCTACCTGGTCAGCGCTTTGACCTGCAAGCCACCGTGCGCCCGGACGATCCTTCTAAAACCATTACCGCGGCCACCTTTGCCGTCAATGGCAAACCCGTAGAAGGTAACGTCGCCATCAAGACCTGCGGCAAAGACTGCTTGCCCAGCGTGCCCACCAATGCTGCACTGACCACCGTACGGGCCATCAGCGTGGTGAAGCCTGGCATCCACACTTTCACTGTTACCGCTACCCAAAGCGATGGCCAGACCGTTACCGCTAAAGGCAATTTTGAAGTGGTGCCGCTCTTGGCTGGTGGTCAAAAGGTGAAGAACATTATTGTGATGCTGGGCGATGGCATGGGCGCGGCCCAGCGCACAGCAGCCCGCATCGTGGCCGGTGGCTACGCCCAAGGCAAGGTCATCACGCCGCTGGCGATGGACACCTTTCCTGTCACCGGCATGGTCAAGACCGCTTCGTTGAACTCGGTAGTTACAGACTCGGCCCCGGGCATGACGGCCTACGTTTCTGGCAATAAAAACAACAACAACGAAGAGGGTGTTTTTCCTGACGACACCGTGGATCCGTTTGATAACCCTCGCATCGAATACCTCAGCGAATACCTGCACCGCACCCAAGGCAAAGCGCTCGGTGTAGTGACTACCGCCGACGTATTTGACGCCACACCCGCCGGTAACGCTGTGCACACCAGCAGCCGGGGTGCAGGTACTGGCATCGTGGATCAGTTCCTGGATGATCGCGGCAACACCGGTCTTACCGTTTTGATGGGCGGCGGACGCAAATGGTTTGTGCCCTCCACCGTGCCCGGCTCTGCCCGTGGCGACAAAACTGACTACGCTTTTTCCAACACAGACGCGCACACTGCGGACATCGTGAAGCGCTGGAAGGCTGCGCCGGGCCAGATGGACAAGGAGCGTGACTTGTTGGCTGACTTCCAGACAGCCGGTTTCAAGTACGCAGCTGACAAAACTGCGCTGGACAGCATAGACGCTAGCAAGACGGATCGTTTGTTGGGCTTGTTCGCCCACTCCAATATGAACGTGGCCCTGGACAAGATGGATGGGCGGCGCAGCAAAGCCCGAGGCATCACTGGCCGTGTGGTGGATGATTACGGCTTCCCTGACCAACCCATGCTGGACGAAATGACCGCCAAGGCCCTGGGTGTACTGGAGCGCCAAAAGAACGGCTTTGTGCTGATGGTAGAAGGCGCATCCATCGACAAGCAAGCCCACAACATGGATACCGAGCGCTGGTTGCTCGATACCATCGAGTTCGACCGCACTATCAAACTGGTGCAAGAATTTGCCCGCAAGCGTGGCGATACGTTGGTAATCGTGACCGCCGACCACGAGTGCTCCGGTGCAGCTTTGATTGGTGGATCGCGTGTGACCGATACTCGTTTGCAAGAGTTAGTGCGTGAAGGGGGTGCAACCAACATCCGCGACAAGGTGGTGGGCATTTACGAACAGGCCGGTTTTCCCAAGTACAAGCTCAGTAGCGACGGCTACCCCGAAACCACTGACATTGATTACAGATTGCTGGTGGGTTACGGCGCTAACTCTGATCGCTATGAAGATTTCCGCACCAATGACCGTCCATTGCAAGATAGCCAGCAGCCTTTTGTCAAAAAAGAGCCGTTATCAGCCTACCCCGCAGGTCCTATGGCCCGCGACGCAGAGGGCAAATTTTTGGTGACGGGCCAAGTGCCTGGTGACAGCGCAGTACACACGGCGACCGACATTCCTTTGTCTGCATTTGGCCCAGGAGCTTGGTCGTTTACCGGTGTGCAAGACAACACGGACGTGTTCTTCAAATTGGCCCAAGCCGCCAACGGTGTGGTGCTGCCAGAGGGCTTGGCAATGGCCAAGTTTGCCAGCCCCGCCCAGCGGAAAAAATAGGCCCCGCGTTATTGCACAAACACCCGGGCACGCCGGGGTGTGAGTACCAGGGTTTCGCCCTCTTTCAGTCCCAGTGCTTGGTACTCTTGCGCTGGGATTTGCGCTTCTATGATGTCGCCGCTGCCTGCCGCGCTGCTGTCTTGTGGCAGCAATTCCAGCCGTGCAATGGGGCCCACCACAATGGCGCGTACCAGCTTGGCAGCAATACCACTTTGGCCAGTGCCCGCAGCAAAGCGCTGCACATCCAGATCGTGCGGGCGCACGTAGGCAAACGCCTTGGCGTCTTGTGCAGTGGCGTGCTCGGGCGTGGCCAGGCGCACTCCGTGTGCGGCTTCGCCAATCAGCATTTCACCTTCATGGGCGCGGCCATGGAACAAGTTCACATCGCCCAAGAAGCCATACACAAACGGGCTGGCAGGGTGGTCCCACACGTCTTGCGGCGAGCCGATTTGCTCTACTTTGCCGCTGTTCATCAGCACCACGCGGTCGGCTACTTCCAGCGCCTCTTCCTGGTCGTGCGTCACAAAAATACTGGTCACATGCAGGTCGTCGTGCAAGCGGCGCAACCAGCGACGCAACTCTTTGCGTACCTTGGCATCGAGCGCGCCAAACGGTTCGTCCAGCAGCAGCACTTTGGGCTCCACCGCCAGCGCGCGGGCCAAGGCAATGCGCTGGCGCTGGCCGCCGGATAGTTGTGCGGGGTAGCGGTCAGACAACCAGTCCAGCTGCACCAACCCCAAGAGGTCATGCACTTTTTGCTTGATAACGGCTTCAGTCGGGCGGGTCGCGCGCGGCTTCATGCGCAGGCCAAAGGCTACGTTGTCAAACACCGTCATGTGGCGAAATAGCGCGTAATGCTGGAACACAAAGCCCACTTGTCGCTCACGCACATGCACGTCAGTGGTGTCTTCGCCGCTGAACAAAATATTGCCTTGGTCGGCGGTTTCCAGCCCGGCAATGATGCGTAGCAGCGTGGTCTTGCCGCAGCCAGAAGGGCCGAGCAGGGCGACCAGTTCGCCGGACTCGATGTCCAGGTTCACGTCTTGCAGGGCTTTGAAAGTGCCGAAGTCTTTGCTGACGTTGCGGATGGCGATACTCATGTTTCTTGTCTCAAAAGGTGTGGTGCTTCAGCGAGGGGTCAAGCAAGTGGCTTTTCAGGTGGAAGTTCTGCAGCCGCTTTTTCTTGGCGCTCGAACTGCCACTCCACAAATGACTTGATCACCAGCGTGACCAATGCCAGCAATGCCAGCAGTGATGCGATGGCAAACGCAGCAACCGACTGGTATTCGTTGTACAAAATCTCCACATGCAGTGGCATGGTGTTGGTCTGGCCGCGAATGTGGCCGGATACCACCGACACCGCACCAAACTCCCCCATGGCCCGTGCGTTGCACAAAATGACGCCGTAAATCAGGCCCCACTTGATATTGGGCAGCGTGACATGCCAAAAGGTTTGCCAGCCCGTGGCACCCAGCACCTGTGCAGCTTGTTCTTCGTCGGTACCCTGGGCCTGCATTAGCGGGATCAATTCGCGGGCAATGAACGGAAAGGTCACAAAAATTGTGGCCAACACAATGCCCGGCACCGCAAAAACGATCTTTATGTTGTGTTCTTGCAGCCACGGCCCAAACCAGCCATGCGCGCCAAACAGCAGCACGTAAATCAGACCAGCCACCACGGGCGACACCGAGAACGGCAGGTCTACCAACGTGGTCAAAAACGCCTTGCCTTTGAACTCGTATTTGGCAATAGCCCAAGCCGCTGCCACACCAAACACCAAATTCAGCGGCACCGCAATGACGGCGACCAGCAAAGTAAGGCGAATGGCGCTCCACGCATCAGGCTCTTTGAATGCCTCAAAAAAGGCATCCACACCTTTGCGCATGGCTTCGGTGAAAACTGCCGCCAGTGGCAAGATGAGGAATAAAAAAATGAACACCAGCGCAATGGCGATCAAAGTCCACTTAACCCAAGCGGGCTCGGTAGTTCCTGCTGTGGCGCGGCGGATGGTTTGTGTATTACCGCTCACGACTGCGCCCCTCCGCGTTTGCGTTGCCACGATTGCAACGCGTTGATTACGAAGAGCATCACAAACGAGAAGCCTAGCATCACCACAGCCACGGCGGTAGCGCCAGCGTAGTCGTATTGTTCCAGCTTGCCGATGATGATGAGCGGGGTAATTTCAGAAATCATAGGCATGTTGCCAGCGATAAAAATGACCGATCCATATTCGCCCAGAGCGCGGGCGAATGCCATGGCAAACCCCGTCAATAACGCAGGCGCTATGGTTGGAAAAATCACGTAGCGAAAAGTTTGCAGGCGCGTGGCACCCAAGCAGGTAGCGGCTTCTTCCAGCTCTTTTTCCGCATCTTCCAATACCGGCTGCACAGTACGCACAACAAACGGCAGGCCAATGAAGATGAGGGCAATCACCACGCCGTTGCGGTTAAAAGCCAGCTGAATGCCATACGGCTCCAGTAAGCTGCCAATCCAGCCATTGCTGGCCAGCAAGGCGGTAAGCGAAATTCCCGCTACAGCAGTGGGCAGCGCAAACGGCAAGTCCACCAACGCGTCAATGATTTTTTTGCCCGGAAACTGGTAGCGCACCAGCACCCATGCCACCAACAGGCCAAACACCGCGTTCACTAGTGCCGCCAAAAACGACGCGCCAAAGGTGAGCTGGTACGACGCCACCACGCGCGGGCTGGTCACTGCGGCGATGAACTGGTCCCATGTGAGCGTGAAGGTTTTGAACAGCAGGGCCGAGAGGGGAATCAGCACAATCACGCTGAGATAAAACAGCGTGAAGCCTAGCGTCAACTTGAAGCCAGGCAGCACGCGCTTGGGCGTGCGTTTAGTCGCACTCATTTACTTGACTGTGTACAGCTTGTCGAACTGGCCGCCGTCGTTGAAGTGCACTTTTTGTGCTTCAGCAAACGAACCAAAAAACTCTTCTGCACGGAACAGCGTAATGGGCTTGAAGGTGCTGGCGTATTTCTTCAGCAACGCAGGGTTAATAGGTCGAATGGCGTGCTGTGCGGCAATCTCTTGGCCTTCGTCGCTGTATAAAAAATTCAGGTACGCCTTGGCCTGTTCTGCGGTGCCCTTCTTGGCCACAGTACGCTCCACCACGGCCACGGGGTTTTCGGCCACGATAGAAATGCTGGGGTGAATCGCATCCACCTTGTTGGCACCAAACTCTTTGTCGACAGACACCACTTCGGACTCAAATGTCACCAGCACGTCGCCAATATTGCGCTGTAAAAATATAGTGGTGGCATCGCGCCCGCCCTTGGCCAGCACGGGTACGTTTTTGTAGAGCTTGCTCACAAATTCGGACGCCTGCGCATCCGTGCCGCCCTTTTTGCGCACTTGGCCCCAGGCGGCCAGGTAGGCCATGCGGCCGTTGCCCCCGGTTTTGGGGTTGACCACAATCACCTGCACACCAGGTTTGACCAGGTCGTCCCAGTCTTTAATGCCTTTGGGGTTGCCGTTGCGTACCAAAAACAGCATGGTGGAGCTGGTGGGCGCGGCGTTGTGGGGGAATTTTTTGGTCCAGTCTTTGGCCACCACACCCGTGCTGGCCAAAAAATCTACATCGGTGGTGGTGTTCATGGTGACCACGTCGGCATCCAGCCCGTCATTTACCGCACGCGCTTGGGCGCTGGAGCCTGCATGGCTTTGGTCAATCTTGATGTCTTTGCCGGTGGTCTTTTTGTAATTGGCCACAAACGCGGAGTTGATGTCTTTATAAAACTCACGCGCCACGTCATACGACACGTTGAGTAATGTGGTTTGAGCTGCTACTAAATTGCTAGCGGTTAACGCAATTGTGGCAAGGGCTAGCGTAGTTTTTTGCTTAAAGTTCATGGCAAATTGTGAAGTGCATTAATGGGTGGGCACTGTGGTGCAAACGACAATTTTGAAGAAGTGATGTTAAAACCGCAACGAATAGATTGTTCTTTGTATATGCCCAAATTGGTATGAACTAATCATTTGCACGTTCGCTGGACCGGGCGAACGTCCATGTGAGACCTACACCTGCAGCGGTGCCCGTATTTTGTACATACAGGGGGCTGGCTTGGTTAGCCGCGCTGGCATAGTTCTCGTAGCGCACAAACGCAAATACCCGCATATCGGGCGTAAGAGACTTGGCGGTGCTCAGTGAAAGGCGCGCGGCCAATAGCCCCGCTTGCGCTTCAAATGCAGGTCGCTGCGCCGTGGCATCGGCCATGGGCACACCGTAAAAATAGCTTTGCAGGCGGCTATCGCCAATCACCAGGCTAGCTCCGGTGGACAAACGCCAGCCGTCGTATACGTCACGCACCTCGTAGGTGAGTTCGGGCTCCATGGCAAAGCCTTGGTTGCGTATGCCGTTGTTCACCTCGATCACCGTGCGCAGCGGCAAATCAAACCGAATGCGGCTGCCCGCTGACAAGCGCGCTACGGTGCTGCGCACGCGGGGTCCAAATTCAAACAGCGTGCCGAGGTCGTTCATGCCATTGCGCGCTGCCACATCGCGTGAGCTGGCGGGCAGTGATGCGGCAAAGCCCACGTCCACCTCCAAGTCGTCGGTGTGTACCAAGCGTGCACCTACGTTACTACGGTCAATGCGCAGCACATCACCTCGGTAGACCAGATAAGGCAGTGCCAACGCACGGCCGGTGCGGTCATTGGATGCTGGGTAGGCGGGTGTACCCACCGCGCCAATAAATGCGCCTGCTTCCCACAATGGTTGGGTAGGTGGTGCAGATTGGGCGCGGGCGCCAGTTGCCATGCAGACCAGTGTGTTGGGGCGAAAGTAACTTGGCATACGCCTGCAATCATCGCACCAGGCGCACGGCAGCAATGGCCAGCCAGCCCAACGCAAAGTTAATCACCACCAGCCGGTGTATTTGCGCCGCTGATTGGGCCGCTAAAGGCCATGCAGCCGCTGCCACAGCGCGCTTGAACTTGCGAAAACCCGCAAAGTAAATATGCCCAAAAACCAGCATCATGGCCACGCCAAAAAATAACATCAAGTTCCAGCCCAGTGGCACGCCGCCTTGGCCGGTGGCCAGCCGGGTGGCTCGAAAGAGCGCGGTGTAGAGGCTGGTGCCCGTGGTGAACAACACCACGATGGCACCCGCAACCACGGCAAAAAATCGCTGCCACACCGCACCCATCAGCGCCAAGCGTTGTTGCGGCTCCATTTCTGCCATAACGGCCGGGCGAAGCGCAAACAGCATGAAGGTCATGCCGCCCATCCACACCATGGCAGCTACCAGGTGGGCAAGTTGTATTAGTTCGGTCATCTGCATATCTTTCAAAGTTTGGTACCGATTGTCGCGCTGATTGTTTGCATTGCAGCGTTAGAAGGTAATTGGGTAGATTGCGCAAATAGTTCTGTTTTTCAGAAATAATGCAGCTAAAAAGGCTGGTTTACAGTGCTTAATCTTGGGACTACATTCAAGTCTTCTTTTTACAGCTTCAAGGAGCTTGACTATGCGACTCAGTACCCGTGGCCGTTTTGCCATTAACGCGATGATTGACCTTGCCCTGCGCGAAAACGGCCACCCTGTGCCTTTGTCAGAACTTGCCGTGCGCCATCACATCTCACTGTCGTACCTGGAGCAGGTGTTCGCCAAGTTGCGCCAGCACGGTTTGGTCGAGAGTACCCGCGGGCCCGGCGGTGGCTACACCTTGGGCTTCAGGGCCGACACTATTTCGGTCGCTGATATCGTAGCCGCCACGGAAGAGGCACCGCACGAGCGCGCTGCTTTGAATGACATACAAGCGCAAAGTGCCCAAGACATGACCCAGGAGTTGTGGAACGACCTCCATACGACGCTGATGGCCCACATGAAAACCATCAGCTTGCGCAGCCTGGCCGCAGAGCAAAAGGCCAAGGGCTTTCAAGTGCGTGAGAGCAAGGTGAATAAAAAAGGCATTTTGGCCAAGCTAAAGCCGGAGCCCGTGCACAGCCGTGTACCCAACTCGGTGTTTGCGCTGGGCAGGGTTTAATTGCGGGCGATTCGCTCTGACGAACGGTTTTAAAATGCTATAAAGTTTGTAGCTGTTTACGCACAATGCACAAGGGTTTTAACCCTATTTCTTGGTGTAAATCTGGTCGAAGCTGGCGCCGTCTGCAAAGTGTTCCTTGTCGGCTTTCTCCCAGCCGCCAAATGCTTCGTTGATGGTAAATAGCTTCAGGGGCTGGAACTGTTTGGCGTACTTGGCCTTGGCTTTGTCCGAAATCACCGGGCGGTAGAAGTTCTTGCCCGCAATGTCTTGGCCTTCTTCGCTGTACAGGTATTCCAGGTAGGCGGTGGCTACGGCGCGTGTACCTTTTCTATTCACGTTTTTGTCGACCACTGCCACAGCGGGTTCGGCCAGGATGCTCAAGGGTGGGGCCACCACGTCAAACTTGGCGCCGAACTCTTTTTCCAGCAAGTAGGCTTCGTTTTCCCAGGCAATCAGCACGTCGCCCTGGTTGCGTTGGGCAAAGGTGATGGTGGAGCCGCGCGCGCCGGTGTCCAGAATCGGCACGTTGGCAAACAGCTTGGCAACAAACTCTTTGGCCTTGCCCTGATCGCGGCTGGGGCCGCCGTATTTGCGCAGGGCAAACTCCCAGGCGGCCAGATAGTTCCAGCGGGCCCCGCCGGAGGTTTTGGGGTTGGGGGTGATTACCTTCACATCGGCGCGAATCAGGTCGTCCCAGTCTTTGATCTTCTTGGGGTTGCCTTCGCGCACCGCAAACACGATGGTGGATGCGTAGGGCGCGCTGTTGTGGGGCAGGCGTCTTTGCCAGTCAGGGGCAATCCAGCCGCCGTTTTTTACGATGGCGTTGGTGTCACCGGCCAGCGCAAGCGTGGCCACATCGGCATCCAGTCCGTCAATGATGGAGCGCGCCTGTTTGCCCGAGCCACCGTGGCTTTGCTTGATGCTCACGTCCTGGCCGGTTTTGGCTTTCCAGTATTTGGCAAACGCGGCGTTGAACTCCACGTACAGCTCTCGGGTGGGGTCGTAGGACACATTGAGCAAGGTCACCGATGGCTGGGCCGCGGCGTTTGCGGCGGTGCCGGCGAGCAGGGCGGCTAAGGTGGCGGTAAGGGTGGCTGACAAGGCCAGCTTTAACATCGGGCGGCGGGAAATTTGGCGATTTGACACAGTTCAACTCCAGAAAAAATGCAACGCAACATTGCGATGGGTTAAATTCTGAAAGAACTTTATTAAAACTAAAAATATTGATTTGTTAGTTTTAAATTACTAATACATCTTAAGTGGGCCATGTAACACTTTGTAGTGGAGGTTTGCTCTGGCACCCCCCCAGCAATAATTGGAGCCACCACAACCCCCGTAGGACACCTGTATGGACTCGCGCAAGGCGCTAGATGGCGCTGCCATTGCTTGGATGGTGGTGCTTTGCATGGTGTGGAGCCTGCAACAAATTGTGCTCAAAGCCACCGCTGCTGATATTGCCCCTGTGCTGCAAATTGGCTTGCGCTCAGGTGGGGCCGCGGTGCTGGTGGTGCTGGTGATGCTGTGGCGCGGCGAGCGCATGCGTATCAGCGATGGCACATGGCAGCCGGGTATGGTGGTAGGTCTGCTGTTCGGTCTCGAATTCTTGCTGGTGGCCGAGGGCCTGCGTCACACCAACGCATCACACATGGTGGTGTTTCTTTACACCGCGCCCATCTTTGCGGCGCTGGGGTTGCACTGGAAATTGCCTGCTGAGCGGCTGGGTGTGCCGCATTGGGTGGGCATTGCGCTGGCGTTTGGGGGGGTGGCTTACGCTTTTTTGGGTCGCAGCCCTGTTACGGAAGCTGCCGCAAGTGCATCCAACGTCCTGTGGGGCGACTTTTTGGGACTGATGGGCGGCGTGGCTTGGGGCGCCACCACGGTGGTGGTGCGCTGTTCCAAACTGGCGCAAGCGTCCGCCACGCAAACCTTGTTGTACCAATTGATAGGCGCTTTTGTGCTGCTGCTGGCCGGTGCTGCGGTGACCGGGCAAACGCACATCAACTTCACGCCGCAGGTATGGGGCAGCTTGGCGTTTCATGTGCTGGTAGTGTCGTTTGCCAGCTTTCTGGTGTGGTTTTGGTTGCTGCGTAAATACCTGGCATCGCGCCTGGGCGTGTTCTCGTTTTTGACACCACTGTTTGGCATTGTGTTTGGCGCGTGGCTACTGAACGAACCCATTGAGGCCAGCTTTTTGCTGGGGGCATTGCCGGTGCTGATGGGCATCATTTTGGTCAGTAGCGGTAGCTGGGTGACACAATTATTTGCTACAAAATAAATAGCTGGTTGCGCTTATCCAGCAAGGGCTAACATGAGATTTCATTCATTTTCTGGCGCGGCTCTGAGCGTTGTGTTGAGCCTACCGCTGGGGGCTTGTGGTGGCGGTAGTGGTGGCGGTGCTCCTGCGCCTCTGAGCGACACCGATGCGGCCGCAGTCAACCTAGCCATAGCCAGCGGCAATGCCAGTGCGGTTAGCTTGTCCTCTGTGATGGCCTCCACCCGCAATTTGCTTACCGCTCAGGCGAGTGCCTACAGCAGTTCCAAGCAAGCCCTGTTTGGCCTGAATGCCGATGGCACAGCCAACGCCGGCAGCCTCACGGGTATTGATTGGGACCCCTCGCACGACTCCTCCTATTTCGCGGTTCAGGACAGTAGCCGCAACCGTGTGGTGCTGCCTGGCAACTGGCGCTACTCCGATGGCACGGCAGGCACGGGCACCGCACTGGCCGTGGTGGGTGAGGCGCCCACCACACTGGCGCGTTACGCGGCCTTCGGCGGTAACCCCATGGGCGAGCGCGGCAATGCCGCGATGGACATGTTCCTCAAGAACACCATTAGCTGGCTCACCGGCCGCTCCACGTTTACCGGATTCAAAGTAGTCACCGCACACCTGCCCAGCGACACCAGCTACTGGTTTAAGTATGAGAAGCTGGTGAACAAATGGATCAACACCCAGTACCCTGGCGTCACCATCAACGGCAAAACCGGCGCTGCTGGCACTGCAGTGGAAACACAAGAAGACGTGTGTGATGGCGACAAACTGGCGGCCTGTTTGCAGGGCGCGCATCTCCTGGTGGTGGGCCGCGAACAAGGCCCCGGTGCGGGCCGCAATAGTTCGTCACCTGACAACTATCCCAGCGGCTACAACAGCGACACGGTAATGTCTGCCGTGCTTGCGGCGCAGGCCCAAGGTATACCGGTGCTGTACCTGCACCACTACCGCGATGCCAACGATCTGGCTACCCGCATGCAGGACTATCTGGGCTTGGCCAACAATAATAACTACTGGGCGCAAGAGGGCATGAAAGCCTTCAACCCCGCCACGTTGCCCGCCGTGCCCGCGCTGTCGGCGGACATGGCTGCCCTGTTGCAGCGCCTGGACACCGGCAGCTTCACCACCACCTGGAGCGGTTGCGTTGACAACCTAGGGCGCGTGCAGTGCGAGGCCAGCTCTGGCAGTGGGTCGGACAAGGCGTTGCTCGACGAATTCGTCACCCCTGGAAAAGCCATTCGCAGTAACTTGCGCACACTCGATGCCAAGGGCTTTGCCTTGTTCTCGCAGCCGGGCTACGCGCTGGAAAAGTTGCTGGTTCTGTTGGGCGACAAGTACCGCGAAGCGGTGAGCTACCCTATGACCAAGTCGGGCTCAGGCAAAGATTTCTTTAAAGCCTATTTCTCGGACATGACGGCCTACATCACCCGCCCGAGCGCCACGGTGGCCAAAAATCTGGGTAACTACTCCGGGCTGCTCAATAGCGCCACTGCACTGACCAGAACGGTGACAGTGGCCCCACCCACGGTGGGCAAGCGCGAGTACATGACCGGCCTGTACGTGATGCCCGGGCGCACCGTGACACTGACCCGTACCGACAGCAGCGCCAGCGCCGTGACCTTTGGGCTGAACATGCTGCGCGACACCACGCACGTGTACAACACCTACGACCGCCCCACCATGCTGGCCAGCCCCAGACAGGCCTTGGTGAAAGACAAGCCCGTCATTATTACCAGCCCGTTCGGTGGCCCATTGTTTCTATTTTTGGGTACTGCCGCCGCCACGCCTGATGTGACCGTGCAGGTCAGTGGTGTGACCACGCACCCCGTGCTGCGCGATGTGAACGATGCAGCCCAAGTTGCGGCATTCCAGGCAGAAATTGCCAGCACTCCTACCAATTGGGTGGGTATCACCACTGACTTCTTGACGGTGCACTCCAACTTGACGAATTTCCAATCCACCATGACAGCCTACGGAGGTGACCTCAATAAGCTGCTGGGCAATGTGTGGACCTACATGATCAAGGACACCTACGAGCTAGCGGGTTTCAATTCCGCTACGCCGGGTACTTTTGTGTTGCCAGCAACCGTGAGTGCTTTTTGCAGTACCGCAGGCTGGGACTGCACCGGTTTGCAGCACCGACGTGACGTGATGCAACACGTGATATCCGACAACTATTCCGACTGCGGCGCGGGTTGTTCTGGTAACCCGTATGACCAGAACTGGGCGCTGGAGCCCCTGGGCTGGGGGGAGACCCATGAGATAGGACACAACCTGCAGCGCACCAAGCTCAAAATTTACGCCGGGCAATCGACCGAGGTGTCCAACAACATCTTCCCATCGCACAAACAAATGGCGTTCAACAAAGCCACTAACCCCGCCAGCCCGATCAAGCGCGGCACCGGCAGCGGCACTGGCCCTGCGGGAAGCGGTGCTTTCACCTTGATTCAGGCCTCCATGCAGAGCGGCGCGTCTGCCACCGCGATGTTTGATGCGGTGTGGAAAGACACAACCTACGCTGCCAATAACAGCCTGCGCGTCACGTTCTACCGCCAGTTGGTGGAATATGCCCGCACCTACAACACCACCTTTACGGATGGTTGGGAGTTGTACACCTTGATGTATTTGCTGGAGCGCAATTTAACAGCCAGTGAAGCCACCTGGACCACGGTGGGCGCCACACCGCCAACGCCTACGACCAAGCTGGTTTTCAACACCTACGCCGCCTTCCCCACCAGCATGGATGGCAATGACTTCATGTTGATTGCCGCCTCGCGCATCATCGGCAAAGACATGCGCGCGGTGTTTGACATGTGGGGCGTGACGTATTCTGCAGCGGCCGCCTCGCAGGTGGCGGCCTATGCCTACACAGCGGCAGACAAATTGCTGTTCCCCATGAAAGACGTGAATGCCTATGTGGGCGGTCCTAGTGGTCTCAACGTGGGTGCGCCTATCACCATGACAGCTACCGTGGCGTATCCCAGTGGCTATTAACCAAAGAAGACCCAATGGCGGTAGTTTTTGAGTTCAACGCGGCTCTTGCTGCGTGGCGCAGTGAATGCCCCCACCGCCAGCGGCAATGGCGTCTATGGGTATTTGCACAATTTCGCGCTGGGGAAACAAGCGCGCAAGGCTGGCTTTGGCCGCCCGGTCTGCAGCCGCGTCGCCAAACTCGGTAGCGATGATGCCGCCGTTGCAAAGGTAGAAGTTGATATAGCCTGCCGCCATGTCTTTGCTGTTGTGCGGGTTGCGCGGTTGGGTCGGGGCCTGCAGCACCACCACCTCCAGCGCGCGGCCTTGGGCGTCGCTGGCTTTTCTCAAGATGGCAAGGTGCTTTTGCGTCACGGCATGGTCAAAAGAATCGGGGTCGGCATCCAGCGCTGCCACCACCACACCCGGGCGTACAAAGCGGGCGTAGAAATCGGTGTGGCCGTCGGTAATGTCACGCCCTGCAATGCCGGGCAGCCAGATAATTTTGGTCAGCCCCAAAAGCGCCTTGAGCGCGACCTCGCAGTCGGCTTTAGACAGGCCCGGATTGCGGTTGGCGTTGAGCACGCAGCTCTCGGTAATGATGGCAGTGCCTTGGCCGTCCACCTCTATGCCGCCGCCCTCCAGCACCAGCGGCGTATTCAGCCACTGGGCACCCGCTTGACGCGCCACAAAAGCAGCCACTTTGGCATCTTGCGCATGCGTTTGCTTGTTGCCCCAGCCATTGAAGTTAAAACCTACAGTGGCTTTTTGTCCGGCTGCATTTTTAACAAACACAGGGCCGCTGTCGCGCATCCACAGGTCGTCAATCGGCTGGGCAATCAGCGTGACTGTGTCGCCCATGAGTGCGCGGGCGCGGGCCATGTCGGAAGCGCGTACCAACATATGCACGGGCTCGAAACGGGCAATGGCCAAGGCCACACGCGCCAGGTCGGCCTGTACATGCGGCAGCAGGGCTTTGCCCCAAATGTCTGCCGACGGCCCAAACGCCATCCAGGTGCGTAAGTGTGGATCGCCCTCATCGGGCATGCGCCACGCTGTGCTGCTGCTTTGGCCTTGAGCCTGGGTGTGGCCCAGACCATGCCAGCCCAGGGTGGCCGCTGCGGCCAATCGGGCAGATTGCTTATGGAATGTGCGGCGTTGCATCATGGAAAATCTTTCCGGGTGAATCGGGTCGTCGGGCTATTTGCTGCGCCACAAACCTTGAGAAGGCGTGCAGCAAGGGGGTGAATTTTGCAGTATCGCCTTCCAACTGCGCTAGCGCCGCGCAGGTGGCTTCCAGAGTGGAGAGTTGGCCTTCTTTGTGGGCTTTGCGTACGGTGTAGCCCGACGGCGGCACCTCATCCAACGACAAGCGCGGCAAGCGCTGCAAAGCGGGGCTGGTGTGCAGCATCTTGCGGCTTTTGCGCCAGGTGGCGTCCAGCACGATCAGTGTGGTTTTTGATGCGGGTGCCATGGGCGGCAGCCGCGTGGCATCTAGTTGCGCTGCAACGCAGTGCGGCGTGTTGCCATCGTTGTTGCCGTCGAGCGGTTGGGGCGGGTACACCAGTATCGAATAGTTGTTGGGCGGCACCAGGGCTTGCAGTTGCACATCGTCAAACGCTTCGCCGACCACTAAGCGGCTCCCGGTCAAGCTAAGGTGCAAAAGCCGCGCGGTGTTTTTGGCGTGGTGCACTTCCAGAGGGTGCTGCAAGATGAGCACATCAGTGCTGTGCGCTGTAGGCACTACCAGAGCGCAAATGCAGGTGGACTGCGCTCGCAGACAGGCGTGGCACCTGGGGCGTTGAAGCCGAACCGCGAGTGCTGATGTACTGGGTGGGCTAACTGTCAAGACAGCCAGCGAACATTTTGCATAACCTCAGAGAAAAAAGCCCTGAGCGTGCTGGGGCTCATTTTGTAGGGGTCAAAATTTGAAGTGCTTGAATACTTGAGGAAGACGCGTCTATTTTCATCTGTGGCGGCAATCAACCCCATGGACCAGC
>JBJOLD010000115.1:0-2729 GCA_046045765.1 Pseudomonadota bacterium
CTGCATTTTCGATGCCTGGCGGGGGTTTAACCGGCGTAACTGGCGCTGCAGCCACCGCAGGCATGGTGTTGCCGGGGCTATGGGACACAGGTGCGGTGCGGTCCTCTACTGGCGCACGGCTCTTACCAGACGAGGCACAACCACCCAGCCCTACCATAAGGGCCACGGTTGCCCACAGCACCGAGCGGCTTATCCATATGGGAGTACTTTGCTTAATCATTCAAACCTCGTTGGAACCGACACTACCAAACATAACTCATGCAGCACAAAGCCATCACTGACCTTGTACGCTACATTACACCCGATTTTAGGGGTACAAAATGCACCGCCTCCAGCACCGTGCGCACCACTCCGCGCTGCGTTTTGTCGACCACTACCAAAGCCTGCGCCCCACTGGCAGTCACCATCGGTGCCACAATCCGCCCGCCCATGGCCAATTGATCTAACCAAGCCTGCGCAATAGTGTCGCCACCAGCCGCTGCAATAATGCCCGCATAGGGCGCTCCCTTGGCATAGCCCAGCATGCCATCGCCCAATAGCAGATGCAGATGCCGAATCGCAAAAGGGCGCAAATTGTCGCGGGCTTTATCGTGCAAACCGCGCAGGCGCTCAATGCTATACACCTCGCTGCACACCTGTGCCAACACAGCCGCTTGGTAGCCACAACCCGTGCCGATCTCCAGCACGCGCCCTATGCGCCCATACTGGTCATGCGCACAGCCCTGGCGCAACAATTCGATCATGCGCGCCACCACATTGGGTTTAGAAATCGTTTGGCCCAAGCCAATCGGCAAGCTAGTGTCTTCATACGCTTGACCAACCAGCGCGGTGTCGACAAAACGGTGCCGTTCTACGGTGTGCAGGGCCTGCAGCAAAACCGCATCGCTTACCCCTTGGGCCGCAAGTTTTTCCACCATCCGTTTGCGCATGGCCTGCGAATCCAACCCCACTCCGTGGGAACTAGTAATTGCGGCCAGACTGGTTTTTTTAGAACTATTTTGACCTGCAGCCCATGTAGGCATTGCGCGAGCCGCTACTTTATTTATAGCAAACTTAACATCTACAGCAGTGCCGGTCAATTTGGCTGGGAAGCTTGGACGGCTCATGCCGCACCTTGTGAGGAGCCGCTCAAACCAACCAAACTGTGCTGCCAGTAGTCCAGTCGGGCATGGTCAGTTAAATCGACTTGCAGCGGCGTGATAGTGACGTGCCCTTGGGCTGCCGCCTCAAAATCGGTGCCTGCGCCCTCGTCTTTGACCGGGCCTGCGGCCCCTATCCAGTACATCGTCTCGCCACGCGGGCTAGTTTGCACAATGACAGGTTCTGCTGCGTGGCGACGACCCAAGCGACACACTTTGGGCTCCAAAATCTCAGCCAAAGGCCGGTTGGGTATATTGATGTTCAGTAACCAAGGCGCTGCGCCCTCATGCGCACTGCGCGCATAGTGCATCACCAGCTCCCGCGCTTTGATGGCAGCGGCATCTAACTGGCCCCAGCCCTTGTTCACTTGAGAGAACGCTACAGCGGGAATACCAAACAAATACCCCTCCATGGCCGCTCCTACCGTACCGCTATAGATAGTGTCGTCCCCCATATTGGCACCGTTATTGATGCCCGAAACCACTAAATCTGGCTTGTAACCGAGCAATCCGGTCAAAGCAATGTGCACGCAGTCTGCAGGTGTGCCGTTCACATAGCGAAAACCGTTGTCCGCACGATGCACATACAAAGGGGCATTCAGAGTCAACGCGTTGGATTTGGCACTGTTATTGTGCTCTGGTGCTATCACCTCCACATCGGCTATTGGCCGCAGGGCCTCAAACAAAGCCACAATACCCGGGGCTTGGTAGCCATCGTCGTTGCACAACAAGATTTTCATAGTGTCAAATTGTAGGCGGCACAGGCCTTCCTGCGTCCCCTGCGGGACAAATATTCCCACCTAAATCAGGCAACTTCCGACTCAGGCACTATCATCATTATCACCTTTAAGGAGACCCCCATGCACGCTTGGCTATGCGAAAACCCCACCGGAATAGACGCTCTGACCTGGAAAGAGCTGCCCACACCCACCCCCAAAGCGGGCGAAGTTTTGGTCGAAATTAAGGCTGCCAGCCTCAATTTTCCAGATATTTTGATCGTCCAAAACAAATACCAAATGAAGCCCACTCTGCCCTTTGTTCCGGGTTCAGAATATGCGGGCGTAATCCAAGCTGTAGGCGATGGTGTCACGCACCTTAAAGTCGGACAATCGGTTGCATGCCTTTCTGGTACTGGCGGATTTGCTACGCATACTATAGCGCCTGCCGCACTGTGCATGCCGCTTCCACCCGGTTTTAGCCATGTAGATGCAGCAGCCTTCATCATGATCTACGCCACCTCTTACCATGCGCTGATAGACCGTGCTCAGCTCAAAGCTGGCGAAACAGTGCTGGTATTGGGCGCCGCTGGCGGCGTGGGCACTGCGGCCATTCAGATCGCCAAAGCGGCGGGCGCGCGCGTCATAGCCGCCGCGTCCAGCGACGAAAAATGCACACTTTGCCAGTCCATCGGTGCGGACGTGACCATTAACTACAGCAGCGCCAACCTGCGGGACGCCATTAAAGCCGCCACTGATGGCAAAGGCCCCGATGTCATCTATGACCCGGTGGGTGGCGATTTTGCCGAACCTGCCTTCCGCTCGATTGCTTGGCGGGGTCGCTATTTGGTAGTCGGCTTTGCCAATGGCCCCA
>JBJOLD010000270.1:0-6838 GCA_046045765.1 Pseudomonadota bacterium
AGATCACCCAGACGTACAAAATCACCGCCGCTTCGTCGGTCCACGGCAGTGGCTTTTGAAAGAAAAAGCGAGCGACGATCTGCACGATGAACACCACAAACAGCAGCAGAAACAGGCCGCCCCCCACCAGGTCGGCAGCCTGCTTGAATCTGCGCAGCAACTTCATGGCTTGCGCTATTTGGTGGCGTTGATGCGCTCAACCAGCCCCTTGGGCCAGACCTTGGCGTAGTCCGAGTTTTGGTACACCGCTTGCACGGTTTTGTGGAAAGCGTCCACATCGGGCGTAGTGACTTGCAGGCCTTCTTTTTTGAAGAACTCCACCAGTTGCGCTTCTTCTTTCAGGTTGTTCTCGTTGTTGAATGTGGCGGCGGCTTGGGCGGCGGCGGTCACCTTTTGCTTTTGCGCCGCACTCAGTGCGTTGAAGGTCTTGTTGGCAATGGCAATAAACAGGCTGTCCACCAAGTGGCTGGTCAGCACGATTTGCTTGGTGACTTCATAAAACTTTGCCGCGCGCACCGAAGGCAGGGGGTTGTCTTGGCCGTCAATAGTGCCGGTTTTCAGGCCCATGTAGACCTCGCCAAAGGCCAGGGGCGTGGCGGTGGCGCCCAGTGCGTCGCCCAAAAACAGCCAGTCTTTGGAGCCCGGCATGCGCAGCTTCACGCCTTTGAGGTCGGCCGGGGTTTTGACGTTGCGCACTTCGCGCAGGTTCACTTGGCGGGTGCCCAGATAGCAGGTGGACAAAATGGTGACTTCCATTTTGTCGGCCACTGTTTTGAACAACTCTGCACCAATGGGGCCACTAAACACTTTTTGCTGGTGCGCCGGGTCGCGCAGCATGTAGCCCGCGGTAAACACCGAGAACTCGGGCACGATTTTGGCTATGTCGGCAGGTGACACCGATGTCATTTCCAGATTGCCGCGCGCCATGGCGGCGGGCTCTGCACCTTGCTTAAACAGGCTGGCGTTCAGGTTGATTTGCACATCAAACTCGCCAGGCGCACTTTTTTCGAGGGTGTCCTTGAACACGGTCCACATTTTGGCGTGCCAGGCATCGGGCACGGCAGGGGTGGAAATGCGCAAAACTGTCTTGCTTTGGGCCAGTGCGGGCAGGGCGCTGGCCCCCAGGGCAGCTGCGGCCCCCAGCAGCGTGCGGCGTTGGATAGAACCTGTTGTCATGTTGAAGTCTCCTGTCGTTATAGAGTGCGTCCGGTGGCGGCGATAATACAAGGCTAACCTGACCCCAGTTCATTGGCCCCGTTCAAAGAATCCAAGACATGACCCAGCCCGTAATGAGTGTTGCCGACATTCGCAAAACTTTCCTCGACTTCTTTGCCTCCAAGGGCCACACCGTGGTGGCCAGCAGCCCGCTGGTGCCCGGCAACGATCCCACGCTGATGTTCACCAACTCCGGCATGGTGCAGTTCAAGGACGTGTTTTTGGGGTCCGACAAGCGCAGCTATGTGCGCGCAGCGTCCGTGCAGGCCTGCTTGCGCGCCGGTGGCAAGCACAACGACCTGGAGAACGTGGGCTACACCGCGCGCCACCACACCTTCTTCGAGATGCTGGGCAACTGGAGTTTTGGTGATTACTTCAAGAAGGAAAGCCTGAACTGGGCTTGGGAGTTGTTGACCACCGTTTACAAGCTCCCCGCCGACAAGCTGTACGCCACGGTCTACCAGGAAGACGACGAGGCCTACGCTATCTGGGAAGATATTTTTGTCAAATCCGGCTGGACGCCCGAGCGCGTAAAGCAAGAGGGACGCATCATCCGCATCGGCGACAACAAGGGTGGCCGCTACAAGTCTGACAACTTTTGGATGATGGCCGACACCGGCCCCTGTGGCCCCTGCTCGGAAATCTTTTACGACCACGGCGACCACATCCCCGGCGGCCCTCCTGGTAGCCCGGATGAAGACGGCGACCGCTTCATCGAAATCTGGAACAACGTGTTCATGCAGTTCAACATGGACGAGACCGGCGCAGTCACGCCGCTGCCCGCGCCTTGCGTGGACACCGGCATGGGCCTGGAGCGCCTGGCCGCCATCCTGCAGCACGTGCACAGCAACTACGAGATCGACCTGTTCGACGCGCTGATCAAGGCTGCATCGCGCGAAACCGGCTGTACCGACTTGGGCAACAAGAGCCTGCGCGTGATTGCCGACCACATCCGCGCCACCGCGTTTTTGGTGAGCGACGGCGTGCTGCCCAGCAACGAAGGCCGCGGCTACGTGCAGCGCCGCATCGTGCGCCGCGCCATCCGCCACGGCTACAAGCTGGGCCAGAAAACCCCGTTTTTCCACAAGCTGGTGAAAGACCTGGTGCTGGTGATGGGAGCGGCTTATCCGAGCTTGGCGAATCAGGAAGCGCGCATTACGGAAGTGCTGCGGGTGGAAGAAGAGCGGTTCTTTGAGACGCTGGCTACCGGCATGCAGATCCTTGACGAAGCTCTGGCCGGGGGCGTGAAAGTCTTGCCTGGAGATGTGGCCTTCAAGCTGCACGATACCTACGGCTTCCCACTCGACCTGTCGGCCGACGTGTGCCGCGAAAACGGCGTGGAAGTGGACAGCGCAGGATTCACCGCTGCCATGGAAGCCCAAAAAGCCAAGGGCCGTGCCGCAGGCAAATTCAAGATGGACAAGGCGCTGGAATACACCGGCGCGGGTAACACTTTTGTGGGCTATGACAACCTGACAAAGGCTACAAAAATCGTAGCGCTCTACGCAGACGGCACGCCGGTTGTGACGCTAAAAGCCGGTCAAACTGGAGTAGTGGTGGTCGAATCCACCCCGTTCTATTCCGAGAGCGGTGGACAGGTGGGCGACCAGGGCGCGATCTTCTGCGACGGCGGTTTGTTCCAGGTGGAAGACACGCAAAAAATCAAGGCCGATGTGTTCGGCCACCACGGTGTTCTCAAGCACGGCATTCTGGCCGTGGGTGATGCGGTCACGGCCCATGTGGACGCAGCAGTGCGTGCCGCCACCGTGCGCAACCACTCTGCCACCCACCTGATGCACAAAGCCCTGCGCGAAGTGCTGGGCGAGCATGTGCAGCAAAAGGGCAGCTTGGTAAATGCCGAGCGCACCCGTTTTGACTTTGCGCACAACGCGCCAGTGACGGACGACCAGATTCGCCAGATTGAAACCATCGTCAATGCCGAAGTGCTGGCCAACGCCGCCGCCCAGTCGCGCGTGATGGACATCGAATCGGCCCAGAAGACTGGCGCGATGATGCTGTTTGGCGAGAAGTACGGCGAGACCGTGCGCGTGCTCGACATCGGGTCGAGTCGTGAACTGTGCGGCGGCACGCACGTCACAGCCACGGGCGACATCGGCTTGTTCAAGGTGGTGGGCGAGAGCGGTGTGGCCGCTGGCGTGCGCCGTATCGAGGCCGTGACCGGTGCCAACGCCCTGCATTACTTGCAAGACCTGGAAGACACCGTGGGTGCAGCTGCTGCCACGCTCAAAGCTCCTGTGGCCGAGCTGGGCAACCGCCTGCACCAGATGGTGGACCAGGTTAAAGCGCTGGAAAAAGAAGTGGCCGCCCTCAAGGGCAAACTGGCATCCAGCCAGGGCGACGAGCTGATGAACAGTGCGGTGGACGTGAATGGCGTCAAAGTGCTGGCAGCCAAGCTGGAAGGTGCTGACGCTAAAACGTTGCGCGACACCATGGACAAACTCAAGGACAAGCTCAAGACTGCCGTCATCGTGCTCGGCGCGGTGGATGGTGACAAGGTGCAGATTGCTGCGGGCGTGACCAACGACACCACGGGCAAGGTCAAAGCGGGCGAGTTGGCCAACTTTGTGGCTGCGCAAGTGGGCGGCAAGGGTGGCGGCAAGGCCGACATGGCCATGGCCGGTGGCACCGAGCCTGCCAAGCTGGCTGGTGCGCTGGCCAGCGTGCAGGCTTGGGTGGCTGCCAAGCTGTAAATAGCAGCTCGGCAGTTTGCTGGATGCTATTGAATTTATAGCTGATTACGCATATTCCACGGGGGATGTAGGCTGATTTGACTACTAAATTGCCTTTGCAAGCCCGCCGTGTGACGCTGCAGACTAGTGCTTCCAGCGCCTGCGCAAGGCTGGTTATTTTTGCCCTTTTTGCTGGTGGCTGTGGCTTCACATCTGCGGCTTGGGCGGCGGAAGGCACGGTTGCGAAGGGCATTGCCGAAGCACCCGGCTTTCAGTTCAAACCTTGGCCCCGTGGCAAGGCGGTGCCGGATTTCTCGGGCGTGGACCTCCAAGGCACCCCCTGGAACCTCCAAGCCCTCCGAGGGCAACCCGTGTTGATCAACTTCTGGGCCAGTTGGTGCGAGCCGTGTCGCGCTGAAATGCCGTCGCTGCAGGCGCTGACTGAGACCCGTGAAGGCGAGTCACGAGAAGGTCCACCTCGCGCCAATCTGACCCCCAAAGTGTTCGCCGTCAATTTCAAAGAATCGACTACCGCTGCCCAGCGCTTTGTGCAGCAAACCCAGCTGCACCTGCCGGTGTTGCGCGATGCCGATGGCACTGTGGCCAAGCGGTGGGGTGTATCGATTTTTCCGTCCACAGTGCTGGTTGGTGCCGACGGCAAAGTGCGTGGCACAGTGGTGGGCGAGCTGGACTGGACCAGCCCTGCGGCCCAGCCCGTGTTGCGCAGGCTCAATCGGGAATGATGGCGGTAACCTCAATCTCCACCTTGGCGCGGTCTTCCATCAACGCGGTCACCTGAACGGCTGTCATGGCGGCGTTGAAGCTGCCGATCAATTCTTTGAAAGCCTTGCCGATTTCGCGGGATGCCGCCAGGTATTCGCGCTTGTCGGTCACATACCAGGTCATGCGCACGATATGTTCCGGTTTTGCACCGGCCTCGTTCAGCACGGCCACCACGTTTTCCAGCGCCTGGCGTACCTGGCCCGCAAAGTCGTCGGTGTGGAACTGGCACTGCGCGTCCCAGCCGATCATGCCGGCCACGCAGACCGTTTGGCCGCGTGCCATGACGCCGTTGGAATAGCCGCGCGGGCGGGCCCAGTGGGCGGGTTGGAGTGTTTTCATGGGTCAAATCCTGTTCGAGTGGGGCTGGCTAGGCATCGTCGCGCAGCTTAAACCGCTGTAGCTTACCGGTTTGGGTGCGCGGCAAGGCCGCCACGAAGTCAATGGCGCGCGGGTATTTGTAGGGCGCAATGGTGGCTTTGACAAAGTCCTGCAGCGTCTTGGCCATGGCGGCATTGCCATCTTGGCCTGGGCGCAACGCCACGTAGGCATGCACGATTTGCCCACGCTCATCGTCGGGGCTGCCGATGACCGCGCACTCGGCTACAGCCGGGTGCTGCATCAGGGCTTCTTCCACCTCGGGCCCGGCAATGTTGTAGCCTGCGGACACAATCATGTCGTCGTTGCGCGCTTGGTAAAAAAAGTAGCCATCGGCATCCATCACATAGGTGTCGCCGGTGAAGTTCCAGCCGTTGCGCACATAGGTGGTCTGGCGCGCGTCGGCCAAGTAGCGACAGCCTGTGGGGCCGCGCACCGCCAGCTTGCCGATGGTGCCGGGGGGCACGGGGTTGCCATGGTTGTCCATGATGCAGGCCTGATAGCCGGGCACCACGGTACCGGTGGCGCCCGGCCTGGCGTGGGCCGCATCGGCAGAAATAAAGATGTGCAGCAGTTCAGTGGAGCCTATGCCGTCAATAAGCTCAATACCCGTGGCCTCACGCCATAGTGCGCGGGTGGACGCAGGCAATGCCTCCCCGGCCGACACACAGTGTTTGAGTCGGGTCTTGCGCAGCTCAATACCACGCGGTGCCAGCGTGCGGTACGACGTGGGTGCGGTGACCAGCACTGTTACGTCATAGTGCGAAATGCCTTCCAGCAACTGGGGTGGCCCTGCTTTTTCCAGCAGCACTGTGGATGCCCCCACCGACATGGGGAACAACACCAGCCCTCCCAAACCAAAGGTAAATGCCAGCGGGGGGCTGCCCATGAACACATCGTCCGCCGTGGGGCGCAACACATGGCGCGGCCAGCAAGCGCAGGCGGCCATCACGTCACGGTGGAAGTGCATGGTGGCCTTGGGAACGCCGGTGGTGCCTGACGTGAACGCAATGATGCAGGTGTCGTCCGCAGCAGTGTTCACGTTGGTAAATATGCCGCTTTGGCGCACTATGGCGGCCTCCAGACTGTCCGGGCCTTCGTAGTTGAAGTGGCGAATTTTTTGCAAGGCTGGGCATTGCAATGCCGCAGACTGCATTTCCACCGACAAACTTGCATCGCACAGCGCATGGTGAATTTCGGCCTTGTCGATCACGGCTTTGAGTTCTTTGGCGCGCAGCAGCGGCATGGTGGTCACAGCGATAGCGCCCGCTTTAATCACCGCAAACCAGCAGGCCACCATCATGGGGTTGTTGGGCGCATGCAGTAGCACGCGGTTGCCGGGCACCACGCCCATGTCGTTGACCAGTACCTGCGCAATGCGGTTGGCCTTGTCTTGCAGGTCGGCATACGTCCATTGCAGCGTGGGCGAGCGCAGGCACATGCGATCACCATGGCCTTCTTCGATGTGCCGGTCCAGCAGTTCAGTGGCGCAGTTGAGTTGTTCGGGAAACTGCAGCTCTGGCAGGTCAAATAAAAAAACCGGTTGCAAGTCGGGTGGCGGCAGGTTGTCCCGCGCAAAGGTGTCGATGTGGGCGCTAGGCATGGCGGCTCCCGGTGGAAACTTCTTTCAGCAAGTCGCGCGCAATGATGAGTTGCTGCACCTCGGTAGCACCTTCGTAAATGCGCAGAGAGCGAATCTCGCGGTACAGGCGCTCCACAATGTGGCCGCTGACCACGCCCATGCCGCCCCAGATCTGCACCGCGGCATCTATGAC
>JBJOLD010000282.1:0-6207 GCA_046045765.1 Pseudomonadota bacterium
GTGGCAGGGGCACATCGTCAACACCGCATCGATGGCCGGTTTGCTGAACGCGCCGAACATGGGTGTCTACAACGTCACCAAGCATGCGGTGGTCAGCATGAGCGAGACCCTGTACCAGGACTTGTGCCTGGTGACCGACCAGGTCCACGCCTCGGTGCTCTGCCCCTTCTTCGTGCCCACCGGCATCAGCCAGAGCCACCGCAACCGCCCGGACGAATTCAAAACTCCCGGCATCAAACCCACAAAAAGCCAGCTTATAGGCCAGGCCATGAGCGACAAGGCCGTGGGCAGTGGCAAGGTGACTGCGGCAGAAGTTGCGCAAATGGTGTTTGACGCCATAGCCGCCAACCGCTTCTATATCTACAGCCACCCCAAAGCGATTGGTTCTGTGCAAACCCGCCTGGAAGATGTGTTGCAGGCCCGCAACCCGACCGATCCGTTTTCGCACAAGCCAGAGATTGGCGTTGAGCTTAAAAAAGCCCTGCGCAGCTGAGCGAAAACCCCCGAAACCCCAGCCCTTAAGCCGCGCGGCTTTGCAGGTGCTGCCAGCGCTGCCAATATTCGGTGGCGATGCGGTAGGTGTTGAGCTGCACCTGCACGGTCTCGGCAATGTCTAAGCCATAGCCGCCGCCCATGGCAAATGCCATGGGAATGCGTCGGGAGGTACACCAGTCAAACACTCGCCGGTCGCGCGCCATCAAGCCGTCAAACGTGAGCTTTAAGCGGCCCAAACGGTCCCTCTCGAAGGGGTCTGCGCCCGCCAGGTACAACACAAAACCGGGCGAAAACTGCGCCTCCAGGCTCAACAGGCCTTGCTCTAGCGCAGCCAAATAGTCAACATCACCGCAGCCATCGGGCATGGCGATGTCGAGGTCGCTGGCCTCTTTGCGAAACGGAAAATTTTTCTCGCCATGCATGGACAGGGTGAACACGCTGTCGTCGTCTTTAAAAATACTGGCCGTGCCGTTGCCCTGGTGCACGTCAAGATCGATGATGGCCACTTGCAATGCAGGACGACGCGGCCCGCTGTGACGGCCCCATTCGGCCTGTAAAACACGTGCCGTGACAGCAAAGTCATTGAACACACAAAACCCGCCGCCTTTATGGGCATAAGAATGGTGGGTGCCTCCGGCAAGGTTGGCCGCAATGCCCTCTGCCATAGCGACTCTACCTGCCTGCAATGTGCCGCCCACCGAGCGGCGCGCCCGTGCAGCCATGGCGTCGCTCCACGGGAAACCTATCTCGCGCAGAATTTTGGCGTCCACCGAGCCGTCCGCTATAGCCTGGATGTAATCGGGGGTGTGGGCAAAAGCCAATTCGCCGTCGGTCACTGTGGGGGCCTGCTGCATTCGCACTTGCGGTTGGTGCGTGTGCAGCGCGTCGCGCAGCATCTGGTACTTGGCCATGGGGAAGCGGTGGCCCTGGGGTAGGGGCAAAACGAACTTGTCACTGTAAAAAGCCTGCATGCGGGCATTGTCCTGCAGGGCGCGCAGTGTGTTCAAATGCTGGGTCTTTACTTAATTTCTTTGGAATACTCTCATGGGCAACAAAATCGTTACCGAAGCAGCTCGCCAAGCGACTCCCCGTCCAACCCCCGTCACTGGTTATTGCCTGCCAACCGGCGGCCGTGGTCAGCGCGTGAGTTTGGAGCGTGGTGTGTCTACCCGCAGCAAAAAGAACCCCGGCAAACGCCCAAGCAAGGGCGGCTAAGCCCCATGAAAAGCCCTCTTCGGAGGGCTTTTTTAATACGGCTTAAACAATGCGTCGCCAGTACGGCGGGTAAGGCGCAAACCCACAGTGCGTATTGCGCTGCTCGCCACAGCCCTGCCTGGGCTGTTGGCAAGCAGTTTGCCAATTTTGAAAAAGGCAATGCTGTGTTGCAGCTGTTGCGCCTGGGCGGAGAGGTCTTCGCTGGTGGCAGCGAGTTCTTCCGAAGCCGCAGCGTTTTGTTGCGTAGCGCGGGTGAGTTGGCCCATGGCCCCCCCAATTTGCACCACAGACTCGCTTTGCTCGCTGCTAGCAGACGCAATCTTTTGTACCAATTCGCTGGTTCTTTGAATGCTGGGAACAATTTTGTCTAACAGCTTGCCTGCATGTTCAGCAGTAGAGACACTGTTGCCCGCTAAATCGCAAATTTCTCTGGCGGCTTCCTGACTTCGCTCGGCCAGCTTGCGCACTTCGGCCGCCACCACTGCAAAGCCTCTGCCGTGCTCGCCGGCGCGCGCCGCTTCAATGGCTGCGTTCAGGGCAAGCAAGTTGGTTTGGTAGGCGATGTCGTCCACAATGCCGATCTTGGCAGCAATTTGCTTCATGGCCGCTACGGTATTGTTAACCGCCTTACCGCCATCGACGGCTTCTTTACTGGTTTGGGTGGCCATGCCGTCGGTGACGCGAGCGTTGTCGCTGTTTTGACTGATGGAGGCCGACATCGTTTCCATGGTTACACTGGTTTCTTCCACACTAGCGGCCTGTTCGCTGGCAGCTTGTGACAGCGAATGGGCGGTGGCGCTTACCTGATTTGCCGCTCCTGTCAATGCATTTGCTGCGGCATGCATCTCGCCCAACACGCGGGTCAAGTTTTCGGCAGTCGTGTTGGCGCTGTCTTTGACGCGGCCAAACAAGCCCAAGTAGTCACGCTCAATCCGGTGCGTAAGATCGCCTTCAGCAAATGAGGCGAGTAGTTCAGCCACGTCCATTAAGCCTTGCTCGCTGGTGGCCATAACTGTGTTCATACCGGTAGCCAAATTAGCAAAAAATCCCGTACGTCCGTCAGACGACAGGCGCTGGCTGAAATCACCTTGGGCGGCGGCTTGCACAAGCGCGTTCACTTCTATTTCTGCGGCCAGCTGGTCGGTTACATCCTGCCATTGACCGATGGTTCCCATGCGCTCCCCCGCGTCCGTAATGACCGCTGTAGTGGTTAGGTCGTACATACGACCTCCGAGCTCCAGACGTGATTGTGCGGTGCCGGACAAATTACGAAGACGCGAAAGTGCAGTGTTCGGGTCTGCGTAGAACATACCCAAATTGCCATGGAGAACTTTGTCGGGGTCAAAACCAGGAATTTGTTTTTTAAAACCCGCCTCGTATTTTTTGAGTGTGTGGCGCAAGGCATGGTTGATGTAGATAACAGTGCCATCGTCTGCCGCAATGCGCACGGGTAGGTTTACGTTGTCCAGCGCAGCTTTTACGCCAGCGTTGTAACGAGCGGCTACGTCGGCGGCCATCAATTGCTCGCGGGTACGCTCAGCTGCATCGGTAATTTTGCGTTTTTCTCCGGGTAGCACCTGCATGCGTTGTGCAAAGTCGCCTTTGACATAAAGCGCCATCAGCTCCACCAAACGGGCATTCAGGGCGGACTGCGTTGACACCAAGAGGTTGAAGTCAGTGGCCATGGTGCTGAATGCGCCTTTGAACTGGTCAGCAGGCATCAAGCGGCCAGTTTCCCCTAGTTCATTGTGGTTGTGGGCCATGTTTTGCTGGGCCGTAGTGAATGCTACAAGGGTGGATTGCATAGCGGCCATGGCACGCATGAGCTGCCCCGTCTCGTCAGTGGCATTGGTGGATACATCGTTGTCTAGCTTGCCCTCAGAAACGGCTTGGGCAACCTCTACTGCGCGGCCCAGAGGACGCAATATGCTGCGAGAAATGGCATACGACATGAGGCCCGTCAGCACCAAGCCGAGTGCAACGGCTCCGGCCATTAGTTTCAGTTGGCCGACGAATTTCGCGCGCACGTCGTCCATGTATGAACCCGAGCCAATAACCCAGTCCCAAGGGGCAAACCCGGTGACATAGGAAACTTTTTCGACTGGCTTGTCTTCCCCTGCTTTGGGCCAAAGGTGGCTTAAATATCCCGAACCATCTCTTTTAACGATGTCCAAAAAGCGCACAAATACAGCTTTGCCCTCGGGGTCTTTAAAGCTGCTGATATCTGTTCCATTGAGATCGGTGATCCAGAAATACTCTTTACCGTTGTAGCGCGCCTCGTTGATTGCTTTGATGGCCAAGGCCTGCGCCTGGTCTCGGGTTAGCTGCCCCGCTTTCTCTTGGCTATGCACAGACGCCACTATGGAAGCAGCGACTTCAACGGCCTGGCGGATCGAAGTTTTTCGGTCGTTGTAGCTACTTTGGTATTGTTGCCACAGCAAAAAAGAGGTCAGTGCCAACAGCACCACACCCGAAAAGCCTGCCAACAGGGCCAGCTTCAATCGGATGGACAACTTATTCATAAAACCGCCGTGATGTCGCGTAAGGTTTGTCAAGTGAATCCTCTTTTTGTCATTTCCGACAACGTGCACCGGCAATGTGAACTTCGTCACACACCAAGCGCGACTTTAGCGGCTTTTCGGTGTGGCACACTCGCGGCCTTGCGGATTCGGGTGATTTAGACTTAATTTCCTGACTGCCATGTTGGCCCACCGCCGTTCTGAGTCGTTACACCGTTTATGCAGAAAATCATCGCGCAAATCGCGCAAGAAATCCGGGTTCGCCCCAACCAAGTGGAAACCGCAGTCGCTTTGCTGGATGGTGGCGCCACCGTGCCATTTATCGCCCGCTACCGCAAAGAGGTGACCGATGGGCTGGACGATATTCAGCTGCGCGAGCTGGAAGCCCGTTTGTCCTACCTGCGCGAGTTGCGCGACCGCAAAGTGGCGGTCATTAAAAGCATTGAGGAGCAGGGCAAACTTACCCCCGCGCTGCTGGCAGCCATTGACACAGCCGCCACCAAGCAGGATGTGGAAGACATTTACCTGCCCTTTAAGCCCAAGCGCCGCACCAAGGGCATGATTGCCCGTGAGTGCGGGCTGGAGCCGCTGGCCGACACGCTGTTTGCCGACACCACCTTGGTGCCCGCAGACGAAGCGCAGGCTTTTGTGCACAAAGAAAAAACCGAGGCGGGCGACGACTTCACCACCGTGCAAGCCGTTCTGGACGGTGTGCGCGACCTGCTTAGCGAGCGCTGGGCCGAAAACCCGGTGCTGGTGCAAGACCTGCGCGAATGGCTGTGGGCCGAGGGGCTATTCAAGTCCAAGCTGATGGACGGCAAGGATGAAAACAACATCGATGTGGCCAAGTTCCGTGACTACTTTGACTACGACGAACCTATTGGCCGCGTGCCAAGTCATCGGGCGCTTGCCGTTTTTCGGGGCCGGGCACTGGATTTTCTGGATGCCAAGCTGGTATTTCCCGAGCCGGATTTGGTGCCAAGCGCGCCTGTAACTCCCGTGGATAGTGCGCAAGCAGCTATTAAAAAAAGAGCAACTCCTGTGGTGTCGTTGGCTGAAGGTCGTCTGGCTTTGCGCCTGGGCTGGAGCCACAAGGGCCGCGCGGGCGACGATTTGATCCGCAAGTGCGTGGCCTGGACCTGGAAAGTCAAACTCAGCCTGTCCACCGAGCGCGATTTGTTTGCGCGCTTGCGTGAAGGCGCAGAAAAAGTGGCCATCAAGGTGTTTGCCGACAACCTGCGCGACCTGTTGCTGGCCGCACCCGCCGGCCCACGCGTGGTGATGGGGCTGGACCCAGGCATCCGCACCGGCGTGAAGGTGGCCGTGGTGGATTCCACCGGTAAGCTGGTGGAAACCGCTACCGTGTTCCCCCACGAGCCACGCAAAGACTGGGAAGGCTCGTTGCACACGCTTGGCAAGCTGTGCGCCAAGCATGGCGTGAACCTGATTGCCATTGGCAACGGCACCGCCAGCCGCGAGACTGACAAGCTGGCGGGCGATCTGATCAAGCTGCTGGCCAGCCACGCTGACGCCACTTCGGGTGGTTGGGCGGCAAAGGGCTCAGCTACGTACAAGGAGGAGCCCGCAAAGCGGGCGGGGGACACGGAGCTGAGCTCTTTGCCGTCTAGCCACCTCACCAAGGTCGTGGTGAGTGAGGCAGGGGCTTCCGTTTATTCCGCAAGCGAATTCGCCTCGCAGGAAATGCCCGACGTAGATGTGAGCTTGCGTGGTGCGGCGTCGATTGCCCGCCGCCTGCAAGACCCGCTGGCCGAGCTGGTGAAGATTGATCCCAAGAGCATCGGCGTGGGCCAGTACCAGCACGATGTGAACCAGAGCGAACTGGCCAAGACGCTGGACGCGGTAGTGGAAGACTGAGTTAACTCGGTGGGGGTTGACTTGAACACTGCATCGGTGCCGTTGCTAAGCCGCGTGTCTGGTTTGTCGGGCACCGTGGCCAAGGCCGTGGTGCGCTGGCGCG
>JBJOLD010000010.1:0-13357 GCA_046045765.1 Pseudomonadota bacterium
CAGTGGCGGTGGTGGGGCCTAGCGGCTCTGGTAAATCCACGTTGGCGCGGTTGCTGTTTCGTTTTTATGACGTGGGCCATCCGAATGACCCCTCCGGTAGTCAGGGCCGCATCACCATCGCTGGGCAAGACATCAAGCAGGTAACCCAGGCCAGCGTGCGCCAAGCCATTGGCATCGTGCCGCAAGACACCGTGTTGTTCAACGACACAGTGGAATACAACATCGCCTATGGCCGCCCCGGTGCCAACCGCGCAGAGGTGGAAGCCGCAGCCAAGGCCGCCCACATCCATGCCTTTATTGCAGCCGCGCCGAAGGGCTATGACACCATGGTGGGCGAGCGCGGGCTGAAACTCTCAGGCGGAGAGAAGCAGCGCGTGGCCATTGCCCGCACGCTGCTCAAGAACCCGCCGGTGATGATTTTTGACGAAGCCACCAGCGCGCTGGACAGTGCCAACGAGCGCGCTATTCAGGCGGAGTTGCAAGGCGTGTCGCAGAATAAAACCACGCTGGTGATTGCCCACCGACTCTCCACCGTAGTGGATGCGCACGAGATTTTGGTGATGGACGCAGGCCGCATCATCGAGCGCGGCACCCACAGCGCGCTACTGGCCGCCAATGGGCGCTATGCGCAGATGTGGGCCTTGCAGCAAAGCGCTGAATAAGAGAACCAAGACAAAGGAGCAAGCGCCGTGTCGACTCAGCAATCCACCATGGACTACCTATTGGACCAGTTGCGTCACGCCGGGCCGGTGTCGTGCCGCAAAATGTTTGGCGAATACTGCTTGTATTACGACGGCTCGCCCGTGGGGCTGGTATGTGACAACCAGTTGTTCTTGAAGCCCACCGAGCAAGGCCGAGGCTTGTTGCACGAGGTGCGTGAAGGCGCGCCGTTCCCTGGCGCCAAGCCACACTTGCTGATTGATGCCGACAGCTGGGAAGACGCGCAAGCCCTCAGCCTGCTGGTGCGCACCACAGCGTTGGCACTGCCCGTGCGGCTGCCCAAGCCGGAATCTAAGCCAGTAACACCGGGCGGGAACAGGCTTATTTCTGCCAAGAAAATCGGCAGTATCGGAGATCTGCCGAATCTGGGTTCCAAATCTGTGGCGGTATTGGCGCAGGCGGGCATCAAAACCGTGGCCCAATTGCGTAAGCGTGGAGCGGTTGCCGCCTATGCTGCGGCAAAAAGACACTCGCCCCGAGTTAGTCTGAATTTGCTTTGGGCACTGGAAGGTGCTTTGACGGGCATTACCTGGCAGGAGGTGGCAAATGTGCACCGCACCAGCCTGCTGCTGGCGCTAGAACAATGGGAGTCGGGTCACCCGGAATAATTAGGTTTATGGAATTTTTCATCTTTTTTGCCTTCGGATTTGCCTTCCACATCCTGAAGACGCGTGAACAAAAGCGCCGTATCAACTTGCTAGCCAGCCACCTGGGCAAGTTTGAAATTGAAAAGCTCATGGAAGGGCTGGCCAGTGGCTACTTACGCGCTCTGGGTGAGGCCAGCGCCGAGCGGCAGGCGCAGGTGTTTGCCTACCTAGAGGCCCAAGAAGCGCAACTGAGCGAGCAAGTGCAGCAGTTCAGCATCGGGTTTGTCGAGGTGTGGGGCGACAGTGCTTTGTCCAGCACCTTGCCATTGGCATTCCCGTGGGCCGATAAGTTGTTTCCCAAAGCCACGTTCGACGTGCGCAAGGCATTCCAAATCCACGCACGTGGCATTGCTGACACGGTGCGCAACAGCCAACAAGCGCAGCCCAAAGACCGCGCCTACATGCTGACTGCTGAAATCTTGCTGATGCAGCACACCTGCCACTGGTTTTGTCGTTCCAAAACGGTCGCGTCTGCCAGGCTGTTGGCGCGGCACCAAACTCGGTACGAGCAGGTGCTATCCGGCGTGTCTGCATCCACCCGGCAAGGCTTTGCCAAGCTGTTGACGCCCGTAGCTTAAGGATAATCGGGGCATGGAAACCAAATGGCTTGAAGATTTTGTATCGCTGGCGGAAACCCGCAGTTTCAGCCGGTCTGCGCAACTGCGCCACGTCACGCAGCCTGCATTTTCGCGGCGCATTCAGTCGCTGGAGGCGTGGGCGGGCACCGATCTGGTGGACCGAAGCTCCTATCCCACGCGGCTCACCCCCGCTGGCGAAACGCTGTACGACCAGTCGCTGGAGGTGCTGCAAGCTCTGCAAACCACCCGCGCCATGCTGCGCGGCCACAGCTCGGCCGGGCAAGACTTTGTAGAGTTTGCTGTGCCGCACACGCTGGCGTTTACCTTCTTCCCCGCTTGGGTGTCTGAACTGCGTGAAAAGTTTGGCCCCATCAAAAGCCGCCTGATTGCCTTAAACGTGCACGACGCGGTGATGCGCTTGGTCGAAGGCAGCTGCGACTTGTTGATTGCCTACCACCACCCCTCACAGCCTTACCAACTCGATGCCGACCGTTACGAAATGGTCAGCCTGGGCGAAGAGGTGGTGGCCCCCTATGTCAAACCCGATGTCGACGGTGCGCCTCTGTTCACGTTGCCCGGCAAGGCGGGCAAGCCCTTGCCCTATCTGGGTTATGCGCCCGGTGCCTATTTGGGGCAGATGGTGGAGCTGATTTTGAAGCAAGCCTCTGCTGCCATCCACTTCGAGCGGGTGTATGAAACGGATATGGCCGAGGGCTTGAAAGCCATGGCACTGGAAGGCCATGGCGTGGCCTTTTTGCCTTTTAGTGCGGTAAAGAAAGACCTGCGCGCCAAGAAGCTGGTGAGTGCGCTGCCCGTGGGTATGAATGATCTAAAAATTACCATGGAAGTGCGCGCCTACCGCGAGCGCCCCTCCGGCAAAGAAGCGGGCCGCACACTCTCAGGCGCGCAACGTGCTTCTGCCGCGCCACAACCCAAAGGCACGACCCAGGCGCTGTGGGACTACCTGGTGGCCCAGGCCGCATTGGTCGGTAGCGCCAGGTAAACCACTTGCCAAAACGACGCACCCATTTTTAATTTGTATTGGCCATGACCCAAACCCAAACCCAATCTCTCACTATCACCCGACCCGACGACTGGCACCTGCATGTGCGCGACGGCGACGCGCTGCACACCGTGGTGCCGCACACCGCAGCCCAGTTTGGCCGCGCCATCATCATGCCCAACTTGCGCCCGCCCGTGATTACGGCCGCGCAGGCGCTGGCCTATAAGGCGCGCATCCAGGCCGCAGTACCGGCTGGTGTGAGCTTCGAGCCATTGATGACGCTGTACCTCACTGACAACCTGCCTGTCGACGAAATCGCCCGCGCCAAAGATGCTGGCGTGGTGGCTGCCAAGTTGTACCCCGCAGGCGCGACCACCAACAGCGATGCCGGGGTGACCGACATGCGCAAGACCTACAAAACACTAGAAGCCATGCAAAAAGCGGGGATGCTCTTGTTGGTGCACGGCGAAGTCACCAGCAGCGACATTGACCTGTTTGACCGCGAAGCCGTGTTCATCGACACCCAGCTCATACCGCTGCGCAAAGATTTTCCTGAGCTGAAGATCGTGTTCGAGCACATCACCACGCTAGAGGCCGCGCAGTACGTGGCGGATGCGGACTGCTTCACCGCAGCCAGCATCACGGCGCACCATTTGCTCTACAACCGCAACGCCATTTTCACCGGCGGCATTCGCCCGCACTACTACTGCCTGCCCGTGCTCAAGCGCGAAACGCACCGCCAGGCCTTGGTGCAGGCGGCCACCAGCGGTTCGGTCAAATTCTTTTTGGGTACTGACAGCGCGCCGCACCCCGCGCACCTGAAAGAGCACGCATCCGGCTGCGCAGGCTGCTACACCGCCCACGCCGCCATGGAGTTGTATGCGCAGGCCTTTGATGCCGCAGGCGCGCTAGATAAATTGGAAGGCTTTGCCTCGTTCTTTGGTGCCGACTTTTACAGTCTGCCGCGTAACAGTGGCACCATTACATTGAAGCGCGAGAGCTGGACGCCGCCTGAGAGCTTTGTATTTGGCGAAGCCAGCCTGAAACCCTTGGCCGCGGGCGAAGCATTGCAGTGGCGTTTGGTCTAGAGGCGATTGACTGGTCCTCGCCGTGGCTGGCGTATCTGCGTGCGGTGGGGCAGCCGTTGACGTGCCAAGTGACGAAAGCCACTGGGGCCGTGCCAGTTGCCAATGCCCTTAACGCCGCCAGCAGGCCCGGAGTTCGGGCTCCAGTGCACTTTGTGCCGCAAGCCGAGCTGCCTGCCGGCACAGCCTACGAGCAATACATTTTTGACACCGGCCACGTGCCCACACGCGACGGGTTGCACGATTTTTTCAATGGCCTGTGCTGGCTGCACTTTCCTCACACCAAAGCCAAGCTCAATCAGCTGCAGGCGGCACAGATTGCCCAGAACGGCATCCAGCCGGTACGCGGCCCGGCGCGCGATGCGCTCACCGTGTTTGACGAAAACGCAGCTTTTTTTCAGGGGCCGGACGCGCTGTGGAATGCGCTGGTGGCCAAAGACTGGCAAGCAGTGTTTGGCACGCTGCGCCCGCTATGGGCTGAGTCCACGCTGGTGCTGTTTGGCCATGCGCTGGTGGAGAAGCTGGTTTACCCACGAAAACCCATCACAGCCCACGTGTTCCGTGCGCAGGCAGCTACACATTTGATAGCGGATATGGATGTTTGGTTGGCCCAAACCTTGTCTGCACCCATGCTGGCGGCCAAGCCGTTTGCCCACCTGCCTGTACTGGGTGTGCCAGGCTGGTGGCCGGCCAATGAAGACGCCGCTTTTTATGCCGACGCCAGCGTATTCAGAGCCCCCAGTTTTTCTGGGTCCAATGGTCTAAAAACTTGAAATTACTGCGGCTGCCCTTACCATGCGAGCCTACGGCTGGTGAATAGCCGGTTTAGGAAGAAACCATGAAACGCATTATTTTGTTTGTCCTGACCAATGTGATGGTCGTCGTTGTGTTGGGCGTCGTGGCCAGCCTGCTGGGCGTGAACAGATTCTTGACATCTAACGGTCTGAATTTGGGTGCACTGCTGGGCTTTGCGTTGATCATGGGGTTTGGCGGCGCCATCATCTCCTTACTGATCAGTAAGCCCATGGCCAAGTGGACTTCTGGCGTGCGGGTGATTGAGCAACCCCAAAACGCCGACGAGGCCTGGATTGTGGACACCGTGCGCAAGTTTGCCGACAAGGCAGGTATTGGCATGCCCGAAGTTGGTGTGTTTGACGGTGCGCCCAATGCGTTTGCCACAGGTGCATTCAAAAACTCAGCGCTGGTGGCCGTGTCCACCGGCTTGCTGCAAGGCATGACACGCGAAGAAGTCGAGGCCGTCATTGGCCACGAGATTGCCCACGTCGCTAACGGCGACATGGTCACCATGACGCTGATTCAGGGCGTAATGAACACTTTTGTGGTGTTCTTGAGTCGCGTGATTGGTTACGCCGTAGACAGTTTCCTGCGCAAAGGTGATGACCGCGACAGCGGCCCCGGCATTGGCTACTACATCAGCACGATCGTGCTCGACATTGTGCTCGGCTTTGCTGCCGCGATTGTCGTGGCCTGGTTCAGCCGCCAGCGCGAGTTCCGTGCGGATGCCGGTGCAGCCCAACTCATGGGCCGCAAGCAACCCATGATCAATGCCCTGGCCCGCTTGGGCGGGATGACCCCCGGCGAGCTGCCCAAGAGCGTGGCTGCCATGGGCATTGCCGGTGGCATTGGCCAGCTGTTTTCCACTCACCCACCGATTGAAGAGCGCATTGCCGCGCTGCAAAACAGTCAAGGTTGAGAGCCCACTCACTGGCAAGCGGCCTGAGCCGCTGCCAGAAACGCAGAGCCCTCGGCGCGTAAGCACTGAGGGCTTTTTAGTTTGCACCCGCGCAGAAACTGCAGTCAGATGCTCAGGTCAAAAGGCGACATGACCGAGTTTTTCCAACATGCTCTGTGCCACCGCTTCTGCCACCCGAATACCGTCCACTCCCGCCGACAAAATGCCGCCTGCATAGCTTGCGCCCTCGCCCGCCGGGTAAAGGCCGCGCACATTGGTGCTCTGTAGGTTCTCGTCGCGCGGGATTTTTAGGGGGCTGGAGGTGCGGGTTTCCACTCCGGTGAGCACCGCATCGGCCATGTCAAAGCCTTTGATCTTTTTGCCGAATGCCGGCAGTGCCTCGCGCAGCGCCTCAATCGCGTAGGCGGGCAGGGCAGGGGCTAGGTCGCCCAGTTTGACGCCGGGTTTGTACGAGGGCAGTACGCTGCCAAAGTCGGCGCTGGATTTTGCCGCAATAAAGTCTCCCACCAGTTGGCCCGGAGCCTCGTAGTTGCTACCGCCCAGGGTGTAGGCACCACTTTCCAGCTGGCGCTGAAGTGCGATACCGGATAGTGGGTGCGCCGCTTGCGGGTCTTTGGCTTGAAGTGCAGCGGCTTCTGCGGCGTAGCGCTGGCCTTGCGCCGGGCCAAAGGCCTGCACAAAAGTAGCAACGTCTTGCGGGAAATCGCTGGGGTCAATGCCCACCACCATACCGGCGTTGGCATTACGCTCGTTGCGCGAATACTGGCTCATACCGTTTGTCACCACGCGGCCCTGCTCACTGGTGGCAGCCACCACCGTGCCGCCCGGGCACATGCAAAAGCTATACACCGCGCGGCCATTTTTGGCGTGATGCACCAGCTTGTAGTCCGCAGCGCCCAGCAGCGGGTGGCCCGCGTGGCGGCCCCAGCGGGCGCGATCGATCACACTTTGTGGATGTTCGATGCGAAAGCCCACCGAGAACGGCTTGGCCTGCATGTCCACCCCGCGCTCGTGCAGCATGGCAAAGGTGTCACGGGCGCTGTGGCCCAATGCGATCACCACATGGCTGGCGAGCAGCTCGTACACAGTATTATTTTGAGTATTTTTGACCTGTAGCCCCCGCAGGTTATGCGTAAGCAGCTCACTTTTTAATAGCAAAATGTCGACCACGCGTTGCTCAAACCGCACCTCGCCACCCAGCGCAATGATGCGCTCACGAATGCTTTCCACTACCTTGACCAGCTTGAAGGTGCCAATGTGTGGATGCGCCTCGTACAAAATTTCGGGTGGAGCGCCTGCTTGTACAAATTCCTCCATCACCTTGCGGCCCAGAAAGCGGGGGTCACGAATTTGGCTCCACAGCTTGCCGTCGGAAAACGTGCCTGCGCCACCTTCGCCAAACTGCACATTACTCTCGGGGTTGAGCGCATTTTTGCGCCACAGGCCCCAGGTGTCTTTGGTCCGCTGGCGAACCATGGTGCCACGTTCCAGCACGATGGGCTTAAACCCCATTTGCGCCAGCACCAGCGCCGCAAACATGCCGCAGGGCCCGAAGCCGACCACCACGGGGCGCACTTCCAAATCCGCAGGAGCCTGGCCTACGGGGTGGTAGGCCATATCCGGCGTGGCGGTGATGTGTGGGTTGCCAGCAAACTGGGTCAAAAGTGCTGATTCTTTGGCAGCATCTCGATTGGAATTCACCGTCAGATCCACGATGTACACCACCAGCAACTCGGCCTTGCGCGCATCAAAGCTACGCTTAAAAACGTGCAGGTGGGTAATGTCGGTGGCCGCAATGCCCAGTGCCGTTGCTGCCAACTGCGTGAGCGCCTCAATTGGATGCGGCGGCGTGCGGTCCTCATCTGTCTCGGCGGGCGCATCAGCTGCGCGGCGCACGTCTACTGGCACGGCAGACAAGGGGAGTTTGAGTTCAGAAATGCGAATCATGGCGGGCTCGTAGTGATCAAGCAGAGCCCCCGATTTTAGAGTGCAGACCTTGGTCAATCCACGCACTGCGGACCAGTCTAAAAAACTGTTAGTTCGTCTCAGATTGTTTTTTATCACTTTCGCTGTCAGCGAACAGCTCTACAAATAGCTGCCGAATCCACATATTGGCAGGGTCCCGGTTGAATTTGGCGTGCCAAAAAAGGTTGATCGCAATGTCAGGCAGCCGCGCAGGGTGGGGTGAAGTTACCAGCCCAAATGGTGCCTCGCAGCGCTGGGCAAACCGCTCGGGCAGCGTAGCGATCAGGTCGGTGGTCTGCAGTACGTGGCCTACCGCAATGAAATGCGGAAGCACCAGTCGCATCTTGCGTTTAATGCCTGCGCGCTCCAGCAAGCCATCCACCGCGCCGTGCCCGGTATTCGCGGCCACCACGCCCACGTGCTCCAGCTCTGTAAATTGCTGGAGCGTCATGGGTAACTTGGCCAAGGGGTGCCCTTGGCGAAACACACACACATACTTGTGCCGGAATAGTCGGCGTTGAAAGAACCCCGTGGTCAGGTCGGGTAGCAGGCCCAGCGCCAGATCGACCGTGCCCGATTCCATGTCATCGCGCAGGTTTCCGGCGTTAGGCCGCACCGTACTAACCCTCACTTGGGGCGCGACCTTGGAGAGCGCCACCATTAAAGGGGGCATGAAATACATCTCGCCTATATCGTTCATGGCGAGCTGAAAATTGCGGGTGCTTGTGAGCGGGTCAAACGAGTCTCGCATGGTGAGCGCTGTCTGTAGCGCGTTCAGCGCGTAGACCACGGGCTCGGCCAAATGCAGCGCATAGGGCGTGGGCTCCATGCCCCGCGAAGTACGCAAAAACAGGTCGTCTTTCAGCACGGCGCGCATTCGCTTGAGCGCGTTGCTAACCGCAGGCTGCGTCAAACCCAGCTTCTCTGCCGCTGTGGAAACGCTGCGGTCCAACAGCAGTTGGTTAAAGACGACGAGCAGATTCAAATCAATATCGCGAAGATCCATGCAGCACCCCATTATTCACAACGGTGATTTTATCTATGGAGTTTGCTTTATCGACTTATGGGGCGTTAGTCTTCAAAATCGCTGCAAACAGGAGACACAGGCTGCGGCCTTCACACCATGGAACTCGTCGTAGAACCTCTCAACGTGCGTCTGAACGTAGACAGCGGAAGCAATCTGCTGGACGTACTCAGGGCCAACAACCTGCCGATCTCTTACAGCTGCATGTCGGGGCGCTGTGGCACCTGCCGCTGCCGGGTAGTGTCCGGCCATGTGCGTAATAGCGGACCGGAAGCCGGACGCCCCCAGAGCGGTAAAGACGACTACGTGCTGGCCTGCCAAGCCGTACTGACCGACAACTGCACCATCGAGTTGCCCGAGGTGGACGAGGTCGTGGTGCACACCGCCCGCATTGTGAAGGGCACAGTCACCGCCATCGAAGAGGCTACGCATGACATCCGCCGCATTCGGGTCAAACTGGCCAAGCCGATTGAATTCAGCGCCGGGCAATATGCCACTGTGCAATTCACGCCAGAACACATACGCCCCTATTCCATGGCCGGTTTGCACGATGACGATGAATGGGAGTTCCAAATTCGCCGCGTACCGGACGGTCGGGTCACTGCCTTCATATTCGACAAATTGCATGTGGGCGCAGCGCTGCGAATCAGCGGTCCGCTAGGCACGGCCTATCTGCGGCAAAAACACACTGGACCTATGTTGTGCGTGGGTGGTGGTACGGGCGTGGCACCGGTGCTGTCCATCGTGCGCGGCGCACTGGCTGCGGGCATGCAAAATCCAATTCACCTGTACTTTGGCGTGCGCAGTGTCGAGGACGTGTACGACGCGGACCGCCTGCACGCATTGGCTGCAGCGCACCCCAATGTGACGGTTCACATCGTCGTGGCCACCGGGGCTGCCGGTGCTGGTTTACGCAGTGGTTTGGTCACCGACGCGATTGAAAACGACCTTATCCATCTGGCTGGTTGGCGCGCCTATTTGTGCGGTGCCCCGGCCATGGTCGACGCACTCAACCTGCTGGTAACCCGCTTGGGCGTGGAGCCCGGCCATGTTCATGCAGATGCCTTCTACCCCAGCGGCGTTTAACAATACAAGGAGACAAGCCATGAGTGACAGTAAAACCGTATTTCCCGAAAGCCCTGCGTGGCCGGCTGAGGGAAACAGTCGCGTGCCATTTTGGGCCTACACCCGCGAGGATTTGTACAAGAAAGAGCTGGATCGACTGTTCTATAACGACCACTGGTGCTATGTGGGCCTCGATGCCGAAATCCCCAACGCAGGCGACTTCAAGCGCACCGTTATAGGCGAGCGCTCTGTATTGATGGTGCGCGACAAGGACGGCTCGATTAATGTCGTCGAGAATGTCTGCGCGCACCGTGGTATGGCTTTCTGCCGGGAGCGGCATGGCAACCGCGAGAGCCTGACGTGCCCGTACCACCAGTGGAACTACTCGCTGTCTGGCGACTTGCAGGGCGTGCCGTTCAGGCGAGGCGTCAAGCAGGACGGCAAGGTCAACGGCGGTATGCCGGCGGACTTTAAGCCGTCTGACCATAACCTCACTAAGCTTAAAGTCGCCACGCGTGGCGGTGTGGTTTTTGCATCGTTCGACCATGACGTGGAGCCGCTGGAAGATTTTCTCGGCCCGGTCATTCTTGGGTATTTCGACCGCATGTTTAATGGCCGACAACTTAAGATTTTGGGCTACAACCGCCAACGCATTCCAGGCAACTGGAAGCTGATGCAAGAAAACATCAAAGACCCGTACCACCCGGGGTTGCTGCACACCTGGTTCGTCACCTTCGGGCTCTGGCGCGCCGACAACAAGTCGCAACTGCTGATGGATGCGCACCACCGCCACGCGGCCATGGTGTCCACGCGCGGTGCGTCTGGCACCGCTGCAGACGTAACCCAGGTATCGAGTTTTAAGGCCAACATGGCGTTGAACGACCCGCGTTTTCTGGACATAGTGCAAGAACCGTGGTGGGCAGGCCCAACGGCTGTGATGATGACCGTCTTCCCCAGTGTCATCTTCCAACAGCAGGTCAATAGCGTGTCTACGCGCCATATCCAGCCCGACGGCCATGGTGCCTTTGACTTTGTTTGGACGCACTTCGGTTTCGAGGACGACACCGAAGAGATGACGCAGCGCCGCCTGCGCCAAGCCAACCTGTTTGGCCCGGCAGGGTTCGTCTCGGCTGACGATGGCGAAGTTATTGAATGGTCGCAGGAAGGCTTCGAGACCAAGCCCGCGCACCGCGCTCTTGTTGAGCTCGGTGGCCGTGACGTTGGCGATACAGACCACATGGTCACCGAGACGCTGATCCGGGGCATGTACGAATACTGGCGCAAAGTGATGGGAGAAAAATGATGGACTTTCAAACCTACTTCGAGTTAACGCAGCTGTATGCCAACTACGCCTCGGCGGTTGATGCTGCCGACTGGGACGCTTGGCCCGAGTTCTTCATCGACGACTGCGTGTACAAGTTGCAGCCGCGCGAAAACCACGAGCGCGGGTTCCCCTTGTCGACGCTCGCCTTCGACAGCAAGGGCATGCTCAAAGACCGCGTCTATGGCATCAAAGAGACGCTGTTCCACGACCCGTATTACCAACGCCACGTGGTCGGCACACCGATCATCCACAAGATCGACGCTGACGGGCGTATCCACAGCGAAGCCAACTACGCGGTGTTCCGCACGCGGTTGTCCAAGGAGTCGACCGTGTTCAATGTCGGCCGCACGCTGGATGAAGTGGTACGCACGCCGCAGGGCCTGAAGTTCGCCTCTCGCCTGGTCATCTACGACAGCGAGATGATTCCCAACTCATTGATCTACCCCATTTAAGGAAGCGCTATGACTACAAACTGGATCGATGCGGCTGCGCAGGCTGAAGTACCTGAGGGGGACGTGATTGGCGTGATGGTGGCAGGCAAAGACATTGCCCTGTACCAAGTAGAGGGCGAGGTCTTTGCCACCGACAACATCTGCACCCATGGCCATGCGCGCTTAAGCGACGGCTTTCTGGAGGGGCGCGAAATCGAATGCCCTTTGCACCAAGGCCGGTTTGACGTGTGTACCGGAGCAGCCCTGTGCGCGCCACTGACCGAGGGCATCAAGACCTACGCCGTGCGCATAGACAACATGCGCGTGATGCTGAAGCTGGACTGATTTAAAGAGAATACACACATGGAAGACAACAACCGCTTTGACACCCTGGGCCGTTTGGAAGACCTGCCACAGGCCTATCGCGACCAACTCACCCAACGCAACCTTGTACCCCTGTGGCCCAGCCTGCGCGGCGTGTTGCCGCCCAACATCCCGACACGCAAGACCCAAACCACGCATTGGCCCTACGCCGAGATTCGTGAGCTGCTGATTCAGGCCGGCGAGTTGACGCCGATTGAGAAAGCCGAGCGCCGCGTGCTGGTGCTGGCCAATCCTGGCCACGGCCTGACCAATATGCAAGCCAGTGCAGCCATGTACCTGGGCATGCAACTGCTGTTGCCCGGCGAACTAGCGCCAGTGCACCGCCACACCCCCAATGCGGTGCGCATGGTGGTGGAAGGCGAGGGCGCGTGGACGCTGGTGGGGGGTGAGAAGTGCCCCATGCAGCGTGGTGACCTGATCCTCACGCCCACCGGCCTGTGGCACGAGCATGGCCATGACGGCAAAGACCCTGTCATCTGGCTCGATGTGCTGGACCTGCCCCTGGTCTACTACACCGAGACCTCTTACCACCTGGAAGGGCCCAGCCAAAGCGTCACCAAAGGCCAGGGCTTCAAGTCTTACGCCCGTGGCGGCGTGGTGCCAACCAAGGTACTTCAGGGCCCGGACAAGGCCTACCCCATGCTGCGTTATCCCTGGGCGGATGCCAAGGCAGCGCTGTTGTCACTGGCCGAGGAGCAAACCGGAGCGGACGCCGTACAAGTCACCTATGTGAACCCCGAGACCGGCGCGGATGTCGAAAACATTCTGGGCTTTTATGCGCTGATGCTGCGCCCCGGAGAAACCTTGCGTTTGCCGGCACGTTCGCCGGCCCAGGTATTCCACCAGATCGAAGGCCAGACCGATGTGCAAGTAGAGGCCACCGCCTTCACTCTGGTCGAGGCCGACACCTGCTGCGCACCCGGCTATACCGCAGTCACGCTAAAAAATCGCTCCGCCACCGAGCCCGCCTTTCTGTTTGTGGCGGATGAAGCGCCGCTGCACCGCAAGCTGGGCGTCTACGAGAACCGGGGCTGAACCCCATCCCCATTGATAAAAAGAGCACGACCATGACCCCATACCTATTTACCCCTTCACCCACCATGTCCGTGGCAATTCGTGGCCAGGACATCCGCTTCCCCATCAACCGCCTGTTTTTTGTCGGCCGCAACTACCATGCCCACGCCGTGGAAATGGGCCGCCCGGTAGACAAGTCGGTGGAGCGTCCCTTCTACTTCACCAAGGCGCCGCAGACCCTGACGCCCTCGGGCGCCACCGTGGCTTACCCGCCCGAGACCAGCAACTACCACTTCGAGATGGAGATGGTTGTGGCGATTGGCAAAGCGGGCTTTCGCGTCAAGGCGGAAGACGCCCATACAGTGATCTACGGCTACGCAGCGGGCCTGGACATGACGCGCCG
>JBJOLD010000025.1:0-2982 GCA_046045765.1 Pseudomonadota bacterium
ATCTCGGCAAAGGCTTCTTCCCAGGTGGCTTCCTCGAACACGCCGTTGCGTTTGATTAGCGGCGTGCGTAGGCGGTCGGGGTCTTCGTGCAGGTCTTTCAGGGCCACGCCTTTGGGGCAGATGTAGCCGGCGCTGAACACATCGGCAGCGTGTCCGCGAATGCTGATGACCTTCTCGTTCTGCACCTTGATTTCCAGGCCGCAGCAGGCCTCGCACAGTGGGCAAATGCGGTGGTGGGTGGTCTCAGTCATAGGGGCTTCATGGGGTTGATTGCAATCAGGCCCGGTTATGCCACAGCGGCCCAAACGCCGCAGCGCGTGAGCGACAGCTGCGCCACAATATTGGCATGACAAAACGAATAGTGGTGGTAGGGGGAGGTATAGGTGGGATGGCTGGCGCACTGGCTTTGGCGCGTGGTGGCGCGCAGGTGCAATTGCTGGAGCAATCCGCCGTGTTTTCTGAAGTGGGCGCGGGTATTCAGCTGGGTCCGAACGTGACACGGGTGTTGCACGCTTGGGGCTTGCGCGATGCGCTTCAAGCTGTGGCGGCATTTCCCGAGCGACTCGAAGTGCGCAATGCGCTCACGGCGAAAACACTGTCCGTGATGCCTCTGGGCGAAAGTATGTTGCGTAAATATGGTGCGCCCTACGCCACGGTTGCCCGGGCAGACATGCACAGCCTGTTGCTGAGCGCTGTGCGCGCTATGGATGCCGTGCAGTTGCATGTGGCCTGCCGAATCACTGGCATTGCAGAGCAGGTGGATGGTGTAGAGGTCACCACCTCGTTAGACCATACTTTTAAAGTACCTTTGTTGGTGGGGGCCGATGGCCTGTGGAGCAGGGTGCGCGCCCATGTGGTGAGTGATGGTGGGCCCCGCGCCACCGGGCATTTGGCTTTCAGGGCGATGGTGCTGCAAAGCGATTTACCCCCGCGGCTGCGCTCCCAAGTCGTTACTGCGTGGATGGGCCCAGACTTTCATGTGGTGCAGTACCCGGTGCGCGGCGGGCAGTGGCTCAATGTGGTGGCCGTGGTCCATGGCCATGTGTATGGTGACCCGCAGCACTGGGACCACAGTGCCAATGCAGCAGAGTTGCGCTCGCGTTTGGCGCAGGCGGGCGCCCCGCTGCAAGACTTGGTGCGGGCGATTCCCCATTGGCGGCTGTGGGCGTTGTCTGACCGCGCGCCCATGCGCAGTGCGGCAGAGCATGCACGTGGGCGCGTGGCGCTATTGGGCGATGCCGCGCACCCCATGCGGCCCTATTTGGCACAAGGGGCGGGCATGGCTATAGAAGACGCCGCCGAGCTGGCCCACGCTTTGCAAGGTGATGTAGACGACATACCCGGCGCGTTGCAGCGCTATGCGCAGGCTCGGTGGAGGCGCAATGCGCGCGTGCAGGCGCGGGCCATTCGCAATGGCGAGGTCTTTCACATGCAAGGCTTTATGCAGTTCAGCCGCGACCTGTCGCTCAAGATCTTGGGGCCACGCCTCATGGCGCTGCCTTGGCTGTACGGCGGTGGGCCGGTTATGCCATAGTGCTATCAAATAAATAGCTGCTTACGCACATCCCGTTTGGCGAAAAGCGTAATTTGCCTTCAGGTTACCGCGTGCTTTTGGTTGAACTCGGGCTTTTGCCACTCTTGGGTTTGCAGCACCTGGCGCAGGTGTTCCACGGCGTTCCACACGTCCTCAAAACCGATGTACAGCGGTGTGAACCCAAACCGCAGAATGTCTTTGTGCACGCCACCATCCCCGGCGCGGAAGTCGCCAATCACACCGCGGGCAATCAGCGCCTGCACGATGGCAAACGCCCCCGAGCCGTGCGCTGAGTGTTCACGCGTAAGGCACACCTGCGAGCCGCGCTGCGCATGGGCACGGGGCGTGGCCAAGCCCAGACCAAATCCCTGGCAACGTTGCTCCACCAGCTCAATAAACAGGTCGGTGAGTGCTAGCGATTTGGTTCGCAAAGCAGCCATACCTCCCAAGGCTTGGGCGGCTTTGAATCCATCCAGCCCGCATTCCAGCAGCGACAAGCTAACGATAGGCTGGGTGCCGCACAGGTAGCGCGTAATACCAGCGGCGGGCTGGTAGTCCGCTGTAAATGCAAACGGTGAGGCGTGGCCCCACCAGCCCGAGAGGGGCTGCCAAAAACGGTCCGCGTGTTGGGGGCTGACCCACACAAATGCGGGCGCACCGGGGCCACCATTGAGGTATTTGTAGCCACAGCCAATCGAAAAATCGGCGCCCGCACCCACCAAATCCACAGGCACGGCACCGGCGCTGTGCGCCAGGTCCCACACCGTCAATGCGCCTGCTTGGTGGGCCGCCGCGGTCACAGCGGCCATGTCGTGCATGGCGCCGGTGCGGTAGTTCACGTGGGTGAGCATGAGCACAGCAACCTCGGCATTGAGGGCACTGGCAATGTCTTCGGGTTCCACCAGTTGCAGGGTGTAGCCACGTTCTTTGCACAGGCCCTCTGCGATGTACAGGTCGGTAGGGAAGTTGCTGCGCTCGCTCACTACCACGCGGCGCTGGGGGGCGTCTTGCTGCGCAATGGTGAGCGCTGCTGACAGCACTTTGAACAGGTTGATAGAGGTGCAGTCAGTCACCACCACTTGGTCAGGTCCGGCACCAATCAGCGGCGCAATCTGGTTGCCCAAGCGCTGCGGCAGGTTGAACCAGCCGGCGGTGTTCCAGGAGCGGATCAGCCCTTGCCCCCATTCTTGGGTGACCACCTCAGTCGCACGGGTCGGTGCGGCTTTTGGCATAACACCCAGGGAGTTGCCATCCAGGTAAATCACACCTTCAGGAATAAAAAACAGCTCTCGTAGCGTGCGCAGTGGATCGGCGGCGTCCCGCTTTCGGCAGTCTTGGTAGGTGATCATGGTGGTTCTTGCTAAAGCGAGTTCAAGGCGTGGCGGTTGCGCGCGCGGTTGCAGGCGTCGCTGCCTTCTTGCAACTCGTGGCAGGGGGAGGGGCGCCAT
>JBJOLD010000043.1:0-5555 GCA_046045765.1 Pseudomonadota bacterium
AGCGCCACGTGCAAGAGTTGTGCGCATTGCCCGTGGATGGCGATGAACGGTCTGGCGGGAGTGGCGCATGTGCTGGAGCATGGCACCAACCAGATTCACGTGGACCCGGCGTTGGGTTTGCGGGCGCGGTTGCCGATTGACCGGATGTTGGCGTTTACGGCGGCGCTTAAGCAAGGCTTGTCAGTTGGGGGCTTGATTCCGAATATTGGGGCGGCTTGAGTCGGGTCTGATCGGGGCTGTTTCTGGTGGGCTCCGCTTTGGGATTGGCTGGGGTATGCGTTTTGCTACGTGTCCCCCGCCCGCTTTGCGGGCTCCTCCTTTACCTACGCAAAACGCATACCCCAGCCAATCTTGCGCGGCGCATGCTGCGGGCGTACGACCTGCGTGCCTCTTGGCTGCTGAGTTCAAACCAACTGAGTAGCTACCTTGTGACGTAATTCAGTCTGCTTATTCTTGTCATCCACAAACACCAACTGCGGCCGATGCCCAGCAACATTGTCTTCATGCACCTGCGCAAATGAAGCAATGATGATCAAGTCACCGTTGGAAGCGCGCCGCGCCGCCGACCCGTTGACCGAAATCATGCCGCTGCCGCGCTGGCCCTTGATGGCGTAAGTGACAAAGCGCTCACCGTTGTTGATGTTCCAAATGTGAATCTGCTCGTTCTCGCAGATGTTGGCAGCGTCCAGCAGGTCTTCGTCAATGGCGCAGGACCCCTCGTAATGCAGCTCGCACTGGGTGACGGCGACACGGTGGATTTTGGATTTGAGCAGAGTGCGAAACATAGTCGGTTGGGTCAGGTTTTGGGGAATAGGGTGGTCGCTACCGCTTGGTCCAGCAGATCCGGGTAATCGCGGCTGTAGTGCAGGCCTCGGCTTTCGTGGCGAGCTTGGGCGCTCTTGACGATCAGGTCAGCTACTTGCACCAGGTTGCGTAGTTCCAGCAAATCGCGCGTCACATGGAAGTGCGTGTAAAACTCTTGAATCTCGCCTTGCAGCATGGCAATACGGTGGGCCGCGCGCTCCAGGCGTTTGTTGGTGCGCACAATGCCGACGTAGTCCCACATGAAGCGGCGCAGCTCGTCCCAGTTGTGCGAGATCACCACCGATTCGTCGGCGTCGGTGACACGACTCTCGTCCCAGGCGGGCAGAGTCAGCGTTGTGTTGGGAACATTTTTTTGCAACTCGGTTGCTATCAAAGTAGTAGCTGCTCGCGCAAACACCATGCACTCCACGAGCGAATTTGATGCCAAACGGTTGGCCCCGTGCAAGCCAGTGCAGGCCGACTCGCCTACCGCATACAAGCCCGCCACGTCGGTGCGGGCAGATAGGTCAGTGCGTACGCCGCCGCAGGTGTAGTGCGCGGCGGGCACCACCGGAATCGGCTGCTTGGCCATGTCGATGCCCAACTCTAGGCAGCGTGCATAGATGTTGGGAAAGTGCGCCTGAATAAATTCCAATGGCTGGTGGGAGATGTCGAGATAGACGCAGTCGAAACCACCCTTTTTCATCTCGAAGTCGATGGCGCGGGCGACCACGTCACGTGGGGCCAGTTCGGCGCGCGGGTCATGCGCGGGCATGAAGCGGGTGCCGTCGGGCAGCAGCAGGCGGCCGCCTTCGCCGCGTACCGCTTCGCTGATCAAAAACGACTTGGCGTACGGGTGGTACAGGCAGGTGGGGTGGAACTGGATGAACTCCATGTTCTGCACGCTGCAACCTGCCCGCCAGGCCGCGGCAATGCCGTCGCCCGTGGCGGTGTCGGGGTTGGTGGTGTAAAGGTAGACCTTGCCCGCTCCGCCAGTGGCCAGAATCGTGTGCGGTGCTTCGAAGGTGATCACCTCGTCGGTCTCGTTGTCCAGTGCGTACAGACCCGCACAATGATTTTTTATGTCTTTTAGGCCTGTAGCCCCCGCGGAATAAGCGTAAGAAGCTCCTGAATTAATAGCAATTTTGTTGTTGGTAATCAGGTCTATCAGCGTATGGTTTTCATACAGGGTGATGTTGGGGCTTTGCTTCACCGCATTGATCAGGGTGCGTTGCACGGCGGCACCGGTGGCATCGGTCACGTGCACGATGCGCCGCGCGCTGTGGCCACCCTCGCGGGTGAGGTGCAGTTGGCCGTCTTCTTCGGAGAAAGGCACGCCAAGTTGTTGTAGCCAGGCAATCGCGTGTGGCGCATTTTCCACCACAAACTGGGTGGACGCCAGATCGCACAGGCCCGCACCGGCCACCAAGGTGTCGTCTACATGGGCCTCAAAGCTGTCATCTTTGTCCCACACGGCGGCAATGCCCCCCTGGGCCCAACCGCTGGAGCCTTCACGCACCGCGCGCTTGGTCAAAACGGCTATGCGGCAGTCTGCGGGTAGCAGCAGTGCTGCGCTTAAGCCCGCTAACCCGCTGCCGACGATCAGCACGTCAAATGTGTGTGGGCGCGGCGCAGTTGACGCTAGCGTGGAGGTGGGGTCGGCTATAGATTCGGTCATCGGGTCGATCTGGGGTGAAACGGGTCAGAAACGGATCAGCAGCGGGGTCAGTCGTGGGCGCTTTGCACAGCTAGCGCGAGTGCTTGGGGCAAGCTGGCGCACTGGTTGTCAAGCCCCAGTTCATCCGTCAGACCGCTGCGTTGGGCGATGTCCAAAGGCTGGTTATTCAGCCCGCACAGGATCAGCCGCACGCCGTTTTTACGGCAAACGCGGGCCAGGTCGCCCAAGGTGTCTGCGCCCGACGAGTCCACGTAGATGACATTTTTCATATCGATCACCAGCGTTTCTGCGGGCAGGTGGTCTAGCAGTTCTTCTACCAGTTTGACGGCACCAAAGAATAGCGCGCCGTAGAGGCGGTAGGCGGCCACCTTGCCGTCCAGCGCCCGCAGCGTGGGGTAGTCTTGTGCGCTGACGGTCTCGGAACGCGACAAGCTGGAGATGCGGTAAATAAAGGTGATGCAGGCGGCTATCAGGCCTGCTTCCACCGCCACGGTCAAGTCAAATACCACCGTCAAAAAGAACACCAGCAGCAGCGTAATGCGGTACGGCACGCGGAACTGGCGCAGGTGCACAAACTCGCGCCACTCACCCATGTTCCAAGCCACAAACATCAATATGGCAGCCATAGTGGCCAGCGGAATGTCCCGCGCCAGTGGTGCGGCCACCAGCATCACAAATAGCAGCGTGACGGCATGCACGATACCGGCAACGGGGCTTGTGGCGCCGCTTTTGACATTGGTGACCGTACGGGCAATGGTGCCGGTGGCAGGCATGCCGCCAAAGAAAGGGGTGATGAAATTGGCAATGCCCTGGGCCATCAGCTCTTGGTTGGAGTCGTGCCGGTCGTTCGTCATGCCATCGGCTACGCGGGCGCACAGTAGGGACTCAATTGCACCCAGCATGGCCAGCGTAGTGGCAGGAATTAGTAAAAAACGCGCTGTCTCCCACGAAAAATCTGGCCATTGCAGGCTGGGTAAGGTGGATGGAATATTGCCAAATTTGGTGCCAATGGTTTCTACCGGCAATTCAAACCAAGCTACCAACGCTGTGGCAAGCATCAGAGCTACCACTGAGCCTGGCAGCAATGCCAGCCGCGCAGCCCAAGCCCGCGTTGTGCCCATACGGGGCATAGCCACCTGCCACAGTACGATCACGGTAAGACTGCCTGTAGCTAGCAATGCAGCGGATTGGTTTACAGTGGGCAGAGCTTGCGCCAAAGTGGATGCCATACCGAAAAAATTGGCTGGCATGTTGACTACGGTTAGACCCAAAAAGTCTTTGATTTGGGACAACGCAATCAGCACCGCAATGCCGTTGGTAAAGCCAATCACCACGGCCACAGGTATAAAACGAATTAGCGTACCCAGCCTGAAAAAGCCCATCGCAAACAGCATCACGCCTGACATGGCCGTGGCGATAATCAGGTTGGCAAGGCCGTAGCGCTCCACAATCCCATATACGATCACGATGAACGCCCCGGCGGGCCCGCCTATTTGCACCCGGCTACCTCCCAATACGGCAATCAGAAAGCCCGCAATGATGGCAGTGAACAGCCCCGCCTCGGGCTTGAGTCCACTGGCAATCGCAAAGGCCATGGCCAAGGGAAGTGCCACCACACCAACGGTTAGCCCTGCACCCACATCGCGCAGCAGGCGCTTGCGGCTGTAGTCCTGCAGGACATCCATGATGCGCGGGCGGAAAAAGCGGGTGGCGAACATGGTGGGGTTAGGCTGCAGGGTAAGCGAAAGGATGCAGGTCCTTCCATAGGGGTTTGATCACTAGCGCCAGCAATGCTGTTGCCAAAGGCAGAGTGACGATGTAGCCCACATGCTTGAAGCCTAGTGCTCCGAACAGCGCACCCAATGCAAAGGCGCCAATCAGTTTGCCCTGCAGACGAAGCTTGTCGCGGTTAGCGCGCACTGGTTGCTCTGAAGGAGTGGTGTTGATATAGAGCAATTTACCCAGCTCAATGCCCATATCGGTTACCAAGCCTGTGATGTGGGTGGTGCGGATTTCAGCCCTTGAGATTTTGGTGATCACCGCGTTTTGCAGGCCCATGATGAAGCAGAGCAGCACCACGGTGAGGGGCACGAACAGGTGGGCAGAAATCGCAATCGCGCCACCAAACAGTCCGAATACCAGCAGCAAGGCGGCTTCCAGTAATAGTGGCAGCCCATAGGCGCTGTGCAGGTGGTGGCGCATGCCCCAGTTCACCAGCAGGGCCGTGCACATGGCACCGGTCACAAAGGCCAGCAGCATGGCCAGACCGACCATTGCGGTGGCGGTGTTGCCAAGCACCAATGCATCCGCCATGCTGGACACCACGCCGGTCATATGGGAGGTGTATTGGTTCACTGCCAGAAAGCCGCCCGCATTGGCTGCTCCCGCTACGGCGGCAAGCGTCACACCCAGGCGCGCGTTAGCTTTCGGGGTGCGCTGCACATCTGTCCAACCACGGATCAAAGGGATCATGCTGTGGGACTGGTATGTGCTTTGCCTGACAGATAAAGACCCTGCGATTTAGTGAATGCGCATGCCTGGTTGTGCGCCGGGCCAGGGTGTGAGCACGTGGATGCCGGGCTGCGCGACTTCGTCCGCGTGGCTGGCGGCCAATACCATGCCTTCGCTGATGCCGAACTTCATCTTGCGCGGTGCCAAGTTGGCCACCAGAACCGTTAGCTGGCCTACCAGCTCTTCAGGCTTGTACATGCTGGCAATGCCGCTTAACACATTACGCGTGGTGGGCTGGCCATCCGCATTTTTCTCACCCACATCGAGCGTGAGGCGCAGCAGCTTGGTGGAACCTTCCACCGCTTCACAGTTGACGATTTTGGCAATGCGCAGGTCTATCTTGGCAAAGTCGTCAATGCTGATGGTGGGCGCAATGGCTTCACCACCAGGGGCAATGGGGTCAGCAGGCACAGCAGCAGGCGCTGATTTTGCTACTTTTTTAGGGGCTGCTTGCGCAGGCTGGACGGTGGCTGTGGACTCTTTTGGTTCAAAAAGTGCGTCGAGTTGCTCGGGGGTGACGCGCTGCATCAGGTGCTGGTAGGGCTGAATTGCTTGCACGTCG
>JBJOLD010000052.1:0-6040 GCA_046045765.1 Pseudomonadota bacterium
GCAAGGTTAGAATGTCAGGCTTAACAGGAGCTAGCATGGAAGACATGGATCTTCAAACGTATTTTCGAGGGCAGCAGGTGGCCATGCAGTGGCATCCCTTCCTGCTAGCAATGGCGGCCGAAATGGCCGAGCACTCGGACGAAGCGGCGTTACGCAGCCTATTCGCAGGCATAGGACGGCGATTTGCAGGGGACACAGACGAGTTTTTTTCTGATATCGCGACTTTATCCGAGTTGCAAGAATGTCTCAACGACTTCTGGGGTCGCATGCAATGGGGTTGGGTGCGTCTGCAAGAAGAATCGGGTTGTGTGGAAATTTCCCATAACGCAGCTCCCTTGGCAGAAGCCTTTGGGGACGAGTTTTTGGTGTGGAGCGTAGGATTCCTCGAAGGATTTTACCAACGTGTTTTTGGTGCCCTTGGTGCTTCGGATACCATGGTAGTACGCGCACATGATGACCAAGAAGACGCAATGGTTTTGCGCCTGCGATTTGGTAAGTAAAGCATTATCTGCCGCACAGGAGAAAGCATGACCAAGCTGACCACCCCCAAGTTATTCGGCGCTCTGGGGCCTGACGACTCTTATTTTGATGCGCGTACCAAGGCCGCTGCCAAGGATGCACAACAACGGTGGCCGCTATTTAAAGCAATTGCACCCCAGTCCAGTGGTGCTACTCCTGTGCTTAGCACCGATGAAAAAGCACGTTGGGGACAAGTGGAAACCGTACCACAGGAAATACCAAAACCAGCACTTTCTCGGCCTGGCTTGAGTGCAAAGTTAGCTTTGGGATTGGGTAAAATTGCGCGTCAAACGTCAGTTGAAACGCCGCCTAGCAACCCACGCGTTGATATTCCAAGTGTTTTTGTAGCGCCACCCATTCCTGTTCAGGCGCATGCACCTGCACAGGAAGCATCATCCGAGATGCCGTTGGCTAAACGGGCCTCACGCCATGAGGCAGGCACCCCACCCCCAGCGGCGCCTTCTGAAGTTGTATTCACGAAGCAAAAAAAACTTACAGGCGCTGCGCCCAAGTCGGCAACTGCAACTGATGACTCTTTATCCAGCATTTTTCAACGTGTCGAGGGGGGTGTAAAAACACCCATCCGTATCGCCGTTGCTCGAAAAGGTGCAATGAAGCGGCTGGGCAAACGATGAGTGTTATCGGTGTTGTTTCGATGAAAGGTGGTGTCGGAAAAACTTCTTTGACAGCCAATCTTGCGGTAGCTATGGCCAGTGCATTGGGCCCAAACCGAGTGTCCATGGTGGACCTGGATCCACAAAATGCGTTGCATTTGCATTGCGGCGTAGACGATACAAGCTCACCCGGCGTGTGTAAGCAATCCTTAGCGAATGCCAATTGGCGCGCGATGGCGTTGCCGAGTGTTTATGATGTTTTGTGCATGCCTTACGGCATGGCCAGTGAATTTGAGCGCAAGGCCTTTGAAGCTTTGCTGCAGTCGCAACCAGACTGGATAGGTGCTCAAATTGCCGCTTCGGGTTTGGAGCGAGACTCTGTGGTACTGATTGATACGCCTCCAGGTCCATCTGTTTACCTAAAGCAAGTATTCGCCTGCGCTGACCTTGTTATTGTGGTTGTGCTCGCGGATGCTGGCTCGTACGCCACTATTCCGGCTATGGAGTCATGGGTTGCTAGCATGGCGCCGGGACAGCCATCCGTACCATGTGTCTATCTTGTCAATCAGGTCGACAAAAGTGAAGTATTGAATCGGGACGTAGTGGATTTGCTGAGCGTCAAATTAGGTGCCCGGATGGCTCCTATAGGTATACATGCCGATGAATCGGTACGTGAAGCCTTAGCGTTTCAACAGCCTGTGCTTGCGTATGCCCCGCATGGTCAGGCAAGTCACGATGTAGCCAGACTGGCGGATTGGTTAATCGACGGTTTGAGCAGATGAGTCCTGGGCTGCTGCTGCTAAGTTGGCGTGCACGGTGGGGCAAACCTTCCGGGGTTTCGCTGTTAAGCCCTTATATTCAAGGGCGACTGACGCAATGGATGCACCGTTTGAACCAGTCCGAAATGTGGACTCTACCGGGTTTTTCAGCGCTGTGTCTAGTAGGTTGCGCTATGCTCTTCTTACTTGCTCCCGGTGTACAGCTGACTCTTAACGGACAAATTGTCTGGGGTGTTTTGCTTTGTTTGTTTGCGGTGGGGGCTCGCCGCTACGAAGGCGAAGTGTTTGTTTGGTTGCTTGCAGGGGTGAGTCTGCTCAATACTGCAAGGTACTTTTATTGGCGCGGCAGTGCGACGCTGGATGCCCAATTAGGCGCAGATTTTTTGCTTGGCTTCTTTTTTTTGGTAGCTGAGTTTTATCTCTGGTGTTTAGCCGTGATGGCATTTGCTAAACACAGTGTGCTGGACAAAATGTCGATGCGTGTTCCATTGCTTGATCTTGTTATGGAGCTGATGCGGTTTTACCGGCCAGTTGTCCACGCAAGCTTAGTAGCAGCTCCTCTATTGGCATTAGTGTGGCGCTTGCCCATGGTTCATGCAAGTCCTGCGACCTTGGCAGCCTATGCACTACCGCATTGGATTTTAGGTGTGTTTGTTAGTGCGGCACTAGAGACTAAGGGCCGTTTTCCCCTGTCGACTTTAATGCGCGAGTATCTGGTGGCTCTATCGGTTCTGCGCAGAACCCTGGTGTCGTATGTGCGCATCGAATGGCAGTATGGCCTCCAACGCAAGCGCCCAGGAATGCCTTCTGGTGCGCCGGGATTCTCGCTTGCTGAACAGCTTGGGTACGGTGGCAGTTTGGCTCTCTATGGCTTGGTAATTTTTGTTGCCTGCACGCGCGAGGGAACTAATTTGTGGCGACCTGAAAATGGAATGTATGTCCTCTACTTAATTTGGGCGGGATACAACGCATTATTGGTGATTGCAGATATGGCCGCTAGCAAAGAAGCGGGAATGGTTCGCAAGGTATTACAAGATCAGTCTCGTCTCGCTGCTATGGTGCGACTGCCAACCGGCCATCTCTTCGCCTGTCGTACCGAAAATTTTCCTGCTGTTGAGCTGGGGTTGCGGTTTCCAACGGAAAACGCGATTCCAACCGGGGCGCTGCACATCTCGATATTCAAGGGGCACCGTGAGTACACGTTTGCAGCGTACTTGCGCCGTCAGCAAGGGACGCAGGCATGGATAGCAATCGATGGAACGTGTATGGATGAGTATCAAGCTTTGGGACGTGCGGTTTTTTCCCGAAATGCAAGCTGGCCAGGATGGTTGCCAGGTCAACATGCTGACCGTGTGCTCCCACTCTGGACGCATAAGCTCATAGAAGTGCTGGAGGGCGCTTTTTACAATCAAATCATGCGGTTTTCAAAGTATTCGCTATGGCAGCTTTGCATAGACTGGTTCAAACGAGGGAAGTAAGAATGGTGAAACACAAAACATCAGGGCATCAATTCTGTTTGCCAAAAATACTGGGGACGCTGTTCCTGGCGATGGTGCTTGCCCTGACAGGATCGATGGTTGTAGCCAAGTCTCGGAAATCAAAATCCGAAGCGATTGTTTTGGAAGACTCAGATGTGGGTACAGGTGCTTCCCGTGAGCTACGGCAGGTAACGCTGTCGCTGAAACAATTGGGGGCTTGGTCTTCATTGCAGCTTCGCGGTGTTGATGGCACTCAGACCCTGGGATTCCCGATTCGCTCAGACGAAGTGGTCGTATCCGCAAAACTACGCATCGCCTATGATTATTCGCCAGCACTGCTGCCAGAGTTAAGTCACCTCCAAGTGGCGCTAAATGATCGAATAGCAGCTGTTGAAAATTTACCGAAAGACAAAGGAGTTGGTAATACACGCGATATACAGCTCGACCCACGTCTGTTTCGCGACAACAACACACTGCAATTCAAACTCATTGGACACTACACCCGCCAGTGTGAAGATCCTTACCATTCATCTCTTTGGCTAACGTTGAGCGATCTCGGGCGCCTGGAATTAACACTTGCGCCAGTCAACACCAGTAGCGATTTGCGCAAATTACCTCTGCCTTTCTTCGATTCCAGAGAGAATACGACGCTTGCCGTACCATTTGTATTTGCAAAAACACCCTCGTCCGGCACTTTACAAGCAGCTGGTGTTGTAGCCTCGTGGTTTGGCTTGCAGGCCAAAAACAAGGGCATGCAGTTCCCCGTTTCAGTAAATGAGCTGCCGGATGGTAACGCCGTTGTTTTCCTACAGAACGGTGAGAGTATTGATGGCATCAAGGGCATGGCAGCATCGACGGTCGCAATTATTCCTCACCCTAAGCACCCTACGGCCAAATTGTTGCTAGTCACAGGTAGCAACGAAGCAGAAATAGCCCGGGCCGCCCATGCCATCGCTCTGGCATCGCGAACTTTGTCTGGGCAGTCAGTCTCTGTATCCAAAGAAATCGAAGCGGCTCCTCGCAAGCCTTACGATGCGCCTGCTTGGGTGCCGCTGGACCGACCGGTACGTCTGGGAGAGTTGCTCGCACCTGAGCAAATGCGTGTACACACCTACTATCCAGATGCTATCCGGTTAAATTATCGTATCGCACCCGATCTATTTACATGGCATTCTGCAGGCGTGCCGCTGAACCTCAAGTTCCGGTCAACAAGACTGCCCTATCACCACAACTCAAGTCTGAATGTTGGTCTCAATGGTAATTTTGTTCAAGCCTTCGCATTGAATGAGCCTTCCGCTAAAGCGACAGATCAAACTTCTGGCACGGCAGTGAGAATCGAGGGGAGTGGTGTCCGTCAAGAGCAAGTTTTGCTGCCTCCCTATGCGTCGAACGGTCGAGACCAACTTCAATTGTCTTATTACTTCGATGTGGTGAAGGACGGTGAGTGCCGCGGTTTACCTCCCGATAACCTTGAAGGGTCGATAGATCCGGGATCTACGGTCGACTTCAGCCAATTTCCACATTTTGCGGCTTTGCCGAACCTGGCGTACTTCGCTCAAATGGGATACCCGTTTACGCGTCTGGCAGATCTTTCCGAGACTGCAGTAGTGCTACCCGATGCACCCAATAGCGACGAAATCGGACTGTTTCTCACAATCATGGGCCGCATGGGTGAAATTACAGGTTACCCGTCCCTACGGGTGGCAGTAACCAACCCGATTGGCATGGAAAAAATGTCTGCGCGTGATTTGCTTGTAATCAGCTCAGCCAATAATCAGAGCCTAATAACCAAGTGGAAAAATTATCTGCCAATGGTTGTAATTGACGGCGAAAGACAAGTCAGGGAAGCCGTGGCTCGTTGGTACCCGACCTATCGTTGGGGCCAAGAGGATACTCAGACCTTACCGTCCCCCCCTGGGGTTCTAAGCCTGGTAGGTAATTCGAGTCTTTCTACCATCATGGCGTTTGAGTCGCCTTTGCTCGCTGGTCGCAGCGTGGTGTATTTCTTTGCCGACAAATCTGCTGACTTGCGAAAAATTACCGACGTACTAATTGACCCTGAACGTATTCCAATAATACGGGGGGACTTTGTAGTGGTCGATGACAAAGCGATTACTCATGCCCAAGTATCCCCGACCTACTACTGGGGCTCGGTGCCGTTTTGGCAAAAACTGCGCTGGTTTATGGCTGACCAACCTATGGTTTTTGGACTGATGGCCTTGTTAGCTTGCTTGGTAACCGCAGTGTTGGTATACCGGCCCTTGCGTCACTTGATTGACAAACGAGCCAAGCAATAGGCGGGTGTGTGTATGAATATGAATCGTATTTGCTGTTATCTGGCAGTTTTGCTGATGCAACCTGTGTGGGCGAGCGCAAGAGATGATTTAATGACAAGCCAAATCGTTGATGAGGCGCGTACATGGCAACAAAAGGGTCGTGATGATCTCGCGGCCGATGCCTGGCACCGATTGCTTGTGACCACTCCCCAACACGGCGAGGCTTTGGTGAGTCTTGGCTTAATCATGGCCAAATCCGGTGATATGGCGCAAGCTAAAGCTCTTTATGCACGTGCGAGCAGGGCGAAAGTGCTATCTGCTGCAATGTCGAAGTTGGCATCTGCTGTCGGCGATTCAGGCAATGACCAACCAGT
>JBJOLD010000070.1:0-3527 GCA_046045765.1 Pseudomonadota bacterium
CCTTTAGGAAAGGCATTGGCTCAGTTGCAAGGCGTCTACATCCTGGCCGAAAACCACCAAGGCCTGATCATCGTGGACATGCACGCCGCCCACGAACGCATCGTCTATGAGCGCCTGAAAAGCCAGCTCACCCTCACCGCCCCCGACGGCTCAGCCCATCCGCTGCCCAGCCAGCCCCTGCTGATACCCGCCACCTTTGCCGCCACCCCGGACGAGGTCGCCACCGCCGAGGCCCACGTTGCCACACTCAATACCCTGGGCCTTGAGATCAGCCCCTTCTCGCCCAAAACCCTGGCCGTGCGCGCCGTACCTACCACCTTGGTCAATTCGGCAGCTTTTGGCGACGCCGTAGAGCTGGCGCGCAGCGTGCTGGCCGAACTGGCCCAGCACGAGGCCAGCACCGTCATCCAGCGCGCACAAAACGAAATTTTGGGCACCATGGCCTGCCACGGTGCGGTGCGTGCCAACCGCAAGCTCACGCTGGAAGAAATGAATGCCCTGCTGCGTGACATGGAGGCTACCGACCGCAGCGACCAGTGCAACCATGGTCGCCCCACCTGGCGACAGCTCACACTTAAAGAGCTGGACAACTTGTTTTTAAGGGGGCGCTAGTGGCCACTGAGGCAGCCATTGCAGAAGCCGCACTGCGCGCCTTGGCCCACCCCGGCAGGGCCACCACAGCAGCTGGGTATTTCAAAACCGGCCCAGGTGAATACGGCGAAGGTGACCTTTTTTATGGCATTCGCGTGCCACAAGTGCGCGAGGTGGCACGCCAGTTCAGCACTTTATCGCTGCCAGCTTGTGTCGCGCTGCTGCAATCACCCTACAACGAAGCCCGCCTGATGGCATTGGCCATCTTGGTGCGGCGCTTTGAGAAAGGTGATGCCGCCACGCAAGAAGCGGTCTACCAAACCTACATAGCCCAGCGCAGCCGCGTGAACAACTGGAACCTGGTGGACAGCTCTGCACCCTCTATTGCGGGCCCTTATTTGCTGAAGCGTGACCGTTCGGTATTGCACACGCTGTCCCAATCCAGCACGCTGTGGGACCGGCGCATTGCGGTGCTAGCAACTTTCGCGTTCATCCGGGCAAACGACTATGCGGACACCTTGGCCCTGTGCGAAAGCTTGCTTACCGACCCGCATGACTTGATGCACAAAGCCTGCGGCTGGATGCTGCGTGAGGTAGGTAAACGCGACGAGGCCGTACTGTGCGCGTTCTTGCACAAACACCACAGCGCTATGCCGCGCACAATGCTGCGCTATGCCATTGAAAAGTTTGCAGAACCTGAGCGCAAGGCTTGGTTGGACCGCTAATTTCAGCACCAAAGATAAAGCAAACCACCCTCTAAAATAGGCAACTCATGCTTGCCACAGTTCCCATCCCCAACGCCCGCAACCATCGGCAGCGCATCACCTTTGAACTTCGTGCGCTGTGGCTATTGACATGGCCCATATTGGTTGGGCAGCTGGCCAACGTGGGCATGGCAGTGGTGGATGTGGCGATGGCGGGACACGCCTCTGCGGACGACTTGGCCGGCGTGTCGCTGGGGGTGAGCATTTGGAATATTGTCATCATCACCCTGATGGGCGTGATGATGTCGGTCAGCCCCCTGGTAGCCCACCATGTAGGCGCCCAAGAGTTTGACCGCGTGACGCATGTGGTGCGCCAAGGGTTGTGGAAGGCACTGGGCGTGGGCTTTATTGCCATGCTGGTGGCCAATGTGGCAGCTCAGGTGTTTCACACCATGGCGATTGAGCCCAATGTGCGCAGCCTGGCACTTGACTTCGTGCTTATTACCAGCTTGGGGCTGCCAGCCTTTACCTGCTACCGCGTGCTGTATGGCTACAGCACCAGCATCAACCAGACCAAACCTTTGATGGCGATTGCGCTGGGCGCACTGCTGCTCAACGGGCTGATAAATTGGTTGCTGGTGTTTGGCCATTGGGGTTTCCCCAAACTGGGCGGCCTGGGCTGTGCCTGGGCTACCTTGTTGTGCGTGTGGTTTAACTTGGGCGGCCTGCTGTGGTGGATGCGTCGTTCTGGCGCCTACCGCGCGACCTGGCCGTTTGACACTTACGAGGCGCCGCATTGGCCTGATCTGCGGCGTTTATTGCACCTGGGCTTGCCGATTGGCGTGACGTATTTTGCAGAGACCAGTGCTTTTGGGCTGATTGCGTTGTTGATTGCCAAGTTCGGCAGCGCCGAGATTGCCGCCCACCAAATTGCGCTGAACTTCACCTCGCTGGTGTTTATGGTGCCGCTGAGTCTGGGGCTTGCCGTGCTGACCCGCGTGGGGCAAGGGCTGGGCGCGGCAGACCCGGCGCTGGCGCGCTTTCGGGCCTGGGTGGGTGTGGAGCTGGCACTGGTGCTTGCAGTTTTTTCTGCCTTGGGCATGGCGATGTTCAACACGCACATTGCCGGGGCCTATACCAACGACGCAGCAGTGGCCACGCTGGCGGCCCACCTGATGTTTTTGGCGGCTGTGTTTCAACTGTCGGATGCCACACAAGTAGTAACAGCCTGTGCCATTCGCGGCTACAAGGTGACGCGCATGCCCATGGTGATTCACCTCACCGCGTTTTGGCTTGTGTCCTTGCCCCTGGGCTACGCACTAGGCTTGGCTCCGGCCTGGTTGCCTTGGCAGCAGGAGCCCATGGGCGCGGCAGGTTTTTGGTTGGCGCTGATTGTGGGGCTCACCATTGCTGCCTTGGGCCTGGTGGTTTTACTGCGCCGCACGGCGCACCGGGCATGAACACAACCGCGCACGCCACCGCTATGTCACCTAACCTGGTGGTGCTGTGCTTGGCACTGTTGTTGGGGCTGCAACCAGTCACCACCGATTTGTATTTGCCCGCGCTGCCCGATTTGTCGCAAGAGTTGGGGGCCAGCATGGGGCAAACCCAGCTCACGCTGAGCGCCCTACTGTTGGCGTTTGGCGTATCGCAGCTGGTGTGGGGGCCGCTATCAGACCGGTTTGGGCGACGCCCCATTTTGCTGGTGGGCATGTTGGCTTATGTGGTGGCCTCCATTGGCAGCGCCTTGTCGCCCAACATTGCCACATTGGTGGTGTGGCGCATTTTGCAAGGCGTGGCCATGGGCGCAGGGGTGGTGTGCGCACGCGCCATCGTGCGCGACCTGTACCAGCCCGCTCAAGGGGCCACCGTAATGTCCAAGGGCCTGAGCGGGCTAGGTGTGATTGCCTGCCTGTGCGCACCGCTGGGCGGGCTGCTGACTGCAATATGGAGCTGGCACGTGGCACTGCTGGCGCTGGCAGTTTTTGGTGCGGTCACGTTGGCAGTGGTGGTATGGCGGTTTGAAGAAACCGCACCCCAGCGCAACCCGCGTGCGCTGGAGCCCTTGGCCTTGGTATGCACTTGGCGTGCGATCGTGTCCAACCCCGTATTCGTTACTTTTTCGCTGCTGTCGGCGCTCTCTTACGGCGGCTTGGTGACGTTTTTAGCGTCGTCGTCGTTTGTATTTATTCGGGTGCTAGGCTTGAGCCCCGCGCAGTACGGGCTGGTGAT
>JBJOLD010000094.1:0-4936 GCA_046045765.1 Pseudomonadota bacterium
ACGCGGCGGCCTTGGGTGGTGTCGGCAGAGTCGTGGAATTTTTCGACCCATTGCACCGGGAAGGCGAAGGGCACACCGGTCTCGGCGGCAGTGACCGGCAGGGTTTCCAGCAGGCTCAGCAAGCTGGGGCCCGTGTAGCCGCACCAGCCGGGTGTGGCCGTGACCACGTTGTCGCCCTTGAGCGCGGACATGGGAATGGTGGCGGTGACATTGATGTTGGCGTGCGTGGCGAAGGCCTGCAAGGCCTCGCTGATCTTGGCAAACGCAGCGGTTGCATCGTTGCCCAGAGCGTCGAGCTTGTTTACGGCAAAAATGATGCCTGGCACGCGCAGCAGGTTCACCAGAAGGCTGTGGCGGCGCGTCTGGGGCAACAGCTCCACCAAGCCTTCTACGTTCCACTTCAGCTTGGTGGCATCCACCAGCACCACTGCGGCGTGGGCGCTGCTGGCGGCGGTCACCATGTTGCGGGTGTACTGCTCGTGGCCCGGCGCATCGCCAATGATGAACTTGCGCGCGGGTGTGGCGAAGTAGCGGTAGGCCACGTCGATGGTTATGCCTTGCTCACGCTCGGCCGAGAGGCCGTCGGTGAACAGCGCCAGATCAGCCTCGCCGCTTTTGGAGACGTTGGCCAACTGGTCTTGCAGCACCGAGCGGCTGTCTACCAGCAGGCGGCCAATCAGCGTGCTCTTACCATCGTCCACGCTGCCGCAGGTGATGAAGCGCAGGGCACTTGACGTGTCAATTTCAGAGCCATTGTGGCCTGTAGCCGCCGTGGAATGTGCGTGAGCAGCTATGTTTTTAGTAGCGGTTGTCATATCAAAAATACCCGTCTTTTTTGCGTTTTTCCATCGAAGCTTCGGACGTTTTGTCGTCCATACGGGTCGCGCCGCGCTCGCTTACGTCGGCGGACAAGGTTTCGATCACGATGTCGGCGGCGGTGGCAGCCGTGCTTTCTACCGGGCAGGTGCAGGTGATATCGCCCACGGTGCGAAAGCGCACGTCGCGGGACTCCACTACTTCGCCGTCCTTGGGCGGTGTCAGCTCGGTCACTGGCACCAGCAGGCCCTTGCGCTCCACCACGTCACGCTTGTGCGTGTAGTAGAGCGATGGCAGCGCGATCTTTTCGCGTTCGATGTATTGCCACACGTCCAGCTCGGTCCAGTTGCTGATGGGGAACACGCGGAAGTGTTCGCCGGGCTGCAGGCGGGTGTTGAACAGCGTCCACAGCTCGGGGCGCTGGGCTTTGGGCTGCCACTGGCCGAAGCTGTCACGGTGGGAAAAGATGCGTTCTTTGGCGCGGGCTTTTTCCTCGTCGCGGCGGGCGCCGCCGATCAGCGCGTCAAAGCGGAATTCGTCGATGGCTTCGAGCAGCGTGACCGACTGGTGCACATTGCGGCTCTCGCCGGGGTGGGCCAGGCGCACCGTGCCGCGGGCCATCGAATCTTCGACGCTGCGCACTATCAGCTCAGCGCCAAGCTCTTTGGCGCGCAAATCGCGAAAGTCGGTGACTTCATGGAAGTTGTGGCCGGTGTCGATCATCAAGAGCGGGTAGGGGATGCGGCCCGCGCCGAAGGCCTTCTCCGCGCACTTGAGCATGACCAGCGAGTCTTTCCCGCCGGAGAACAGCAGCGTAGGACGCTCGAAAGCGGCGGCCACTTCGCGCAGGATGAAGATCGTCTCTTCCTCCAGCGCGTCAAGGTGCTGGTTGGAAAGGCGTTCAAAGTGTGTGGGTTCGGTCATAGCGTTCATGCTTTTGCTTCTTCATGCGAATTAGTCGATTTAACGTGCAGTCCGCACTCTTTTGCGTTCTCGTCTTCCCACCACCAGCGGCCGGAGCGGAAGTCCTCGCCCAGGCTGATGGCGCGGGTGCAGGGCTCGCAGCCGATACTGGGGAAAAATTGGTCGTGCAGGGGGTTGTAGTCCAACTTGTTGGCCTGGATGGTGTGCCACACGTCGCCCCAGGTCCAGTTGGCCAGGGGGTTAATTTTGGTGCGCAGTTCTGACGTGTCCACCAGCGGCACTTCGGCGCGGGCGCCGCTTTGCTCGCGGCGCAGGCCGGTAATCCAGGCGTCTTTGCCTTTGAGGGCGCGCTCTAGCGGCTCCATCTTGCGGATGCCGCAGCAGGCTTTGCGCAGCGCAATGCTCTTGTACATGACCTCACTGCCTTCGCGGGCCACAAACTGCACCACGGATTCGGTTACCGGCGTGTAGACGGTGACAGGGGCACGGCTGCTGGCCTTGAAGCGCATCAGCAAATCCAGCGTCTCTTGGTGCAGCGCGCCGGTTTCCAGCACAAAGATGCCGATGTCGAGCTTCTGGCTGTTGATCAGGTAGCTAATCACCACATCTTCCGCACCCAGGCTGGAGGCTTGGGTGACTTTGGCTGGGCCACCGTCTTCACCGGCAAACTGTGCGGCGGCTTGGGCCAGCACGGCCTGGGCTTCTGCCAGTTTGATGATGTAGTCGCCGCTGGGTTGTGCGTTGCGCGTCATGGCGCTGCCTGCGGGCTGGGCCTCGGGGGCGAAGCGTTGGCTTAGGTTGGAGGTTTCGCTGCTCATGCTGCGGCTCCCGCGCCTGCTGGATGGGATTCACGGGCACGGGCAGAACCTGATTCGCCCCCACGGGCGAAATGCGGCTGCACCGTCACCGCATCGCCTTGGTAGAAGCCACGGTAGCGGTCAAATTGCGCTTGGGCAAAGTCAATGTTTTGGTCGGCGCGCAGCACGGCTACATCAAAGCCGGTGCGTTCCATCTGCACCAATTGGTCGATCAGCACGTCGCCGGTGGCACGCAGCTCGCCGGTAAAGCCCAGGCGGCGGCGCAGCAAAAAGGCTTGGCTGTAGGCGCGGCCATCGGTGAACTTGGGGAAGTGCAGGTCGATGCGGGCAATACCAGTCAGGTTGAGCGTGCGAGGGTCTTCGGTATTGGCAATTTCTAAGACGTTTGGGTCTTTAGCCCCCGTGGAGTGTGCGTGAGCAGCTATTAATTTCATAGTGTTCTTTCTTGTCGTTGCCACAAAGGCTCAGGCTTCTTGCGCGTCTTTGGCGTAGCCGCTCGTCTTGGGCAGGGCGTGCAGGTCTTCGTGTTTGTCGGCCAGGCGGGCGCTGTTGGCGGCGGCCTTGAAGGTGTCAAAGCCTGCGCGTTTGACGCAGTCGATAAAGGTCTCACGGCCCACACGGTGTTGGCGGAAGGTGTCCAGCAGTGCCTCGATCACGCCGGGCACCTCTAGCGCGCCAAACGATGGGCCGACGACTTTACCGGGTGTGGCGTCACCACTGAGCGTGGAGCCATCAGAGCCGCCCACCGACACCTGGTACCACTCTTTACCGTCTTTATCCACGCCCAAAATGCCGATGTGGCCGCTGTGGTGGTGGCCGCAGGAGTTGATACAGCCGCTGATGTGCAGGTCGATTTCGCCCAGGTCGTGCAGCTCGTCCATGTCTTGGTAGCGCTCGGTGATCTGGGCGGCAATCGGGATCGAGCGAGCATTGGCCAAGGCGCAGAAGTCGCCGCCGGGGCAGGCAATCATGTCGGTCAGCAGGCGCACATTGCTGCGGGCCAGACCCGCGTGGCTGGCAGCCACCCACAAGGCGGGCAGGTCTTCAGCACGCACCCAAGGCAGCAGCAGGTTTTGGTCGTGGGTGACGCGTACTTCACCTGCGCTGAAGGCGTCGGCCAGGGCTGCTGCGGTGTCGAGTTGGTCGGCATCGGCATCGCCGGGGGCTTGGCCCAGGCGTTTGTACGACAGGGTGACAGCACGCAAGGCGGGGTTTTTATGCAGGGCTACGTTTTGCTGCAACCAGCGCTCAAAATCTTTCTGGCGCTCGGCTGGTACGGTCGTCGATGCTATGGTTTTGGTAGCTGCTTGCGCAGTCTGTGCAAGGGCTGGTGGCACAAAGCATGCCGAAACCCGGTCCAGCTCAGCCTGGCTGATGGTGTGCGGTGCGCCGTCACGGGTGATGATTTGCTGGTACTCGGCTTCCACCTCATCAATGTAGCGCTGGCCTTCGGCTTTGACCAAAATCTTGATGCGGGCTTTGTACAGGTTGTCGCGGCGGCCCCAGCGGTTGTAGACGCGCACCACGGCTTCCAGGAAATTCATGATTTCCAGTGCGGGCAAAAACTCGCGGATGGTGGTGCCAATCACCGGCGTACGGCCCATGCCACCGCCTACCAGCACTTTGAAGCCCAGTTCGCCAGCGTCATTCTTCTTCAAGTGCAGGCCCACGTCGTGCCAGTAAGTAGCGGCGCGGTCAGCGGTAGCACCGGTGATGGCGATCTTGAACTTGCGGGGCAGAAAGGCAAACTCGGGGTGCAACGTGCTCCACTGGCGCATGATTTCGGCAAACGGGCGCGGGTCAGCAATCTCATCCGCGGCCACACCGGCCAGCTCGTCGCTGGTGATGTTGCGGATGCAGTTGCCGCTGGTCTGAATACCGTGCATGTCCACGGTGGCCAACAGGTCCATCACATCAGCGCTCTTGGCCAGCGGAATCCAGTTGAATTGCACATTTTGGCGCGTGGTGAAGTGGCCATAGCCCACGGGCAGGTGGGTGGTGCCCCAAGTGGCTTGGGTGCCAATGGCTTTGTCAAACACTTCTTTGCTAGGGTGGTCGTATTCACGGGCAATGCGGGCCAGCACACGCAACTGGGCGCTGGAGAGCTCGCCGTAGGGCACGGCCACGCGCAGCATGGGAGCGTAGCGCTGGATGTACCAGCCGTTTTGCAGGCGCAGGGGCCGGAAGTCGTCGTCGCTGAGCGTGCCGGCCAGGTTGCGCTCCAGTTGGTCGCGGTGCTGCGCGGCGCGCTGCTTGACGAATTGGCGGTCAAAGTCGGTGTATTGATACATAGAAATAGGTTTTTACAAAGCAATCAGCTTGACACCGGCATAGGCCAGCAACACGGAAAGCAGGGAGCGAATGATACGGTCTGGCGT
>JBJOLD010000100.1:0-3677 GCA_046045765.1 Pseudomonadota bacterium
TCATTCCACAACCTCTGGGCGTGGTGGGCTGCATCGTGCCGTGGAATTTCCCGATAAACCTGAGCTTCAACGGACTGATTGCCATCTTCGCCGCGGGCAACCGCTCCATGGTCAAGATGTCGGAAAACTCGCGCCACCTGGCCCGCCTGCTGATCGACAAAATTCCGGCCTATTTCCCCAAAGACAAGCTCGCTTTTTTTGATGAAACCGGCGGCGTGGGTGTGGAGTTTTCTCAGCTTAAGTTTGACCACCTGCTGTTCACCGGCTCGGGCCAAACCGGCCGTGCGGTGATGGCCGCTGCCGCGCAAAACTTGTGCCCTGTGACGCTAGAACTGGGCGGCAAATCGCCTGCCATCGTGTGCGACGACTACCCCTTGCGCAAAGCCGCCGAGCGCTTGCTGTTTGTAAAGTGTTTTAACGCCGGGCAGATTTGCACCACGGTAGATTACGCGTACGTGCCCCAGGCCAAAATCAGTGAATTTGTGGCGTTGTCCAAAGAGATCGTGGCCACCCGCTACCCCACGCTGGACACGCCCGACTACACCTCCATGATTGACGAGCGCGCCTTCAACCGCGTTGTGGCCGCCCTAGAAGAAGCGCGCGACGCCGGGGCCCAGCTCATCCAGTTGGTGCCCGGCAAGCCATGGGACGCAGCCACGCGCAAGATTGCCCCGCACATCGTGCTCAACGCGCCGGAGAACTCGTCACTGCGCACGCGCGAAATTTTCGGGCCCGTGTTGCCGGTGGTGGGATTCACGTCTATCGAAGAACCCATCAACGCCATCAACAGCAAACCCCGCCCGCTGGCGCTCTATCCGTTTAGCAACGACAAGGCGCTGATTCACACCCTGCTCACCCGCGTGATGTCGGGCGGCGTGAGTGTCAACGACGGCCTGTTCCATGTGGGCCAACACGACCTGCCCTTTGGTGGTGTGGGCGACAGCGGCATGGGCCACTACCACGGCTATGAGGGTTTTGTGACCTTCTCCAAAATGCGCCCAGTGTTCTACCAAGCGCCATTCAGCGCGGTCAAGTTCTTGTGGCCTCCCTATGGCAACTTTGCGACCAAATACCTGAACTTCCTTACCAAATAAATGTGCGCGGTGCAGGATGCGCCAACATTGGATAGCATTGCAGCGCACGCGTGCACCGACTTTTTTCTCCCAACTTTAGGACCTGTTTTATGAAGCTGTATTACTCCCCCGGCGCCTGCTCTTTGTCGCCCCACATTGCGATGCTTGAGGCAGGCTTGCCATTCGAAGCCATCATGGCTCCCACCAAGACGCACCAGCTACCCGATGGCACCGACTACTACACCATCAACCCCCTGGGCTACGTTCCCTACCTCACGCTGGACGACGGTCGCAGCCTGCACGAAGGCCCTGCCATCGTGCAATACATTGCCGATCAGGTTCCGGCTAAAAATCTGGCCCCTGCCAATGGCACATACGAGCGCTACAAGCTGCAGGAGTGGCTCACCCTGATTGGCACCGAACTGCACAAAAGCTTCAGCCCATTGTTCACACCGGGTACACCCGATGAAGTCAAAACGACCTTCAAAACGCGCCTGCTGTCGCGCTTGAAGTGGGTCGACGGCGAACTGGCCGGCAAAGACTATTTAATGGGCGAACAGTTCACCGTAGCAGATGGCTACCTATTTGTGGTCACCAACTGGGCCCCCATGGTCGGACTGGATATTTCCGGCCTGTCCAACGTCGCAGCTTTCCGGGCTCGCGTGGGCGCACGCCCTGCTGTCATTGCTGCCATGAAAGCGGAAGGTCTTATCAAATAAAGTGTTTGTGAACCGCTATGATTTATCGTGGCGTGTTCCAAGATCAACAATGAGGCACGCATTGACCAGGAGCCCTTTATCGCGACGCAGCAGCAGCCAGCCCATAGCACCAAGGAGCTAGCCTCTACCCCACGGACGTGGGAGCCGTCACTTGCGTTTTTGCGCTATGCAGTGCAAGCCATATTTGTTTGCGTCACGCTAGTCTCCATCGCGCTGTACATGGTGCCTGCATTGCGAGAGCGAGCGCTGTGGCCCACCTCTATGTTTCCAGTCGCCTTAGTCGGCTGGGTTTTAACGAGGCAAGGTCATCCCAAAGCCGCCATCGTGACTTTGGCCTCAGGCATTTGGCTAAGCACAGCAGGCATGTCCTATGTTGGCGGTGGCGTCAGCGCGCCGGTACAGTATGTCTTCACACTGATCATTTTTTCACTCGGCTGGCTCTCCAGCGGCAGGGTGACCGCGATCACCACAGCATAACCTGTGCCTTCACAGCGAGCTTGGTACTGCTGGAGGCTAACCAGGCTCTACCACCCGCACCACCTCACCCAGCCGTCATTCAGGCGTTGGTGCAAATCTGTGTCTTTTGTATGTGCGGCATTTTGATGTTCGCCCTGGTGCGCGCCTACCGCAAGCGTCTGATGGAGATTGAAAGCACCAAAACCGAGCTGTACCAAGCGCAAGCCGTTGCAAAAGTGGGAAGCTGGGTGTTTGACTTGGCAAGCCAGACGTCATACCCCTCAGACGAAGCCTGTCGTATTTTGGGGCTCCCGGCGGGCAGCTCCGTTACCAGAGAATCCTATCTGGAGTGCACCCATCCAGACGACCGAAAAAAACTACTGATCGCTTGGCAAAAACTACTGGATGACCATATCGGGCTGGATATTGAGCACCGCATTCTGGTAAATAACAGCGTGCAATGGGTGCGCCAAAAGGCGGCAGAAGGTCCATACCGAGGCACGGCGGTCCGAGTGCTGGGCACAACCCAAGATATCAACGAACGCAAGCTCGCCGAGCTTGCCATACAAGACTCTGAGCGCAAGTTCTCCACCGCATTCCAGTCCAGCCCAGTTGCAGCATCTATCGTTACCCTGCTCGAAGGCCGCTTTTTGGAAGCCAACGACAAATATGAGCGGGACTTTGGTTGGAAACCTTGCGAACTTACAAATCACACCACGCTAGACACTGGCCTGTGGCATGACCATGAAGCACGCCAGCGCTGGATAGCGGCACTCACGGCGCGCGGCAGCATCGTCAACTACGAAGCCCAGTGGGCCCACAAAAACGGAAGCCTGCGTAATGTCAGTATTTCGGGTGAATTGATAGAGCACGACGGCACGCCTTGCATACTGGCCTACATTGCCGACATTACCGATCGCAAAGCGGCAGAGGACCAAATCCACAGCCTGGCATTCTTTGACCCACTGACTGCTCTACCCAATCGCCGCCTGCTGATGAACCGATTGGAAATTTCGCTAGCCAATACGCAACGCCACCAACGCCGCGGCGGACTGCTATTCATTGACCTGGACAACTTCAAAACACTCAACGACACCCACGGTCACAACCGGGGCGACCAGTTACTGCAAAAAATTGCGCTATGCCTGAGTGCTTGCGTTCGCGAAGGCGACACCGTGTCACGCCTGGGGGGTGACGAGTTTGTCATCATGCTTGACGCATTGAATGAGGATGCGCTGATCGCAGCGAGCCAGGCTGAGGCCATTGCAAAGAAGGTGTTGGCGCAGCTGGACCAGAATTTTGAGATCGACGATATTCGCTTTCACTGCTCAGCCAGCATCGGCGTCACGTTGTTTGGCCTGAAACCCGAGCGCATTGAAGAGCCACTCAAACGCGCGGACACTGCCATGTACCAGGCCAAAAGTGCTGG
>JBJOLD010000103.1:0-8884 GCA_046045765.1 Pseudomonadota bacterium
TGTGTTGTCATTGGTGCCGGTCTTGCGGGCGCCAGCGTGGCCCATGCGCTGGCGGTGCGTGGTTGGCAGGTCACGGTGTTAGACAGTCAGCCAGCACCCGCCAGCGGCGCATCGGGTCTGCCTGTGGGCCTGGTGGTGCCCCACGTGTCTGCGGACGACAGCGCGCGCTCGCGCATGTCGCGCAATGGATCGCGACTCATGCTGCAAACTGCAGCCAACATGCTTCAGCGCGGCCAACAATGGGATCGGACAGGTGTGCTGGAGCGTCGCCCGGAGGGTGACTTGTGGCACAAGCATGCAGGCTGGATACAACCCGAAAGCCTGGTACGGGCTTGGCTCGCCCACGCACGTATTCGCTTTGTGGGGAATGCCAACGTGCAAATGCTGCGGCGGAACGATGGGCATTGGACGCTATTCAATGCCCGGGGCGATACATTGGCCCAGGCCAGCCACGTGGTGTTTGCCAATGCCATGGGGTGCCAGACCCTGCTGCAATCGCTGTCTCCAGATATTGCGTTAGAACACGACTTGGGACCCAAGCTGGCACTGTTGCGGGCCCTGCACGGCACAATCAGCAGCGGCGATGCGGTCGCCGCCGCCCACACTGACGCTCCCGTCAATGGCAGTGGCAGCTATGTGTCGGACACTCCCGCGGGTGCAGGGTTGAAATGGTTTGCGGGTGCAACTTTTGAAACAGACGCCAATCGACTTCTTGACGTCAGCGGCCAGCACCTTGCCAATTTCGAACGCTTGCAGGCCTTACGACCTGAGGTGGGCGCAGCGCTGAAGCCAGTTTTTGACAAAGGTGACGTAACGGCGTGGACTGGCACACGCTGTGTCAGCCATGACCGCTTGCCTCTCGTGGGCCCACTGGAGTCAAGCCACAAGCCCACGCTGTGGATCAGCGCCGCCATGGGCGCAAGGGGTTTGAGTTTTTCTGCACTTTGCGCACAATGGTTGGTGGCAAACATGTGCGAGGAACCATCGCCACTGGAAGCCTCATTGGCCCAAGGCCTCAACGTGCAACGCCAGCGCCGCCAACGGCCCTAGCGTCAGACTTTTTGCAGTAAGGCGTGCACGTGAGCTGGATGAAAGGGGATTTCCAGCAAGCCAGCGCAACCGGTTTTTTCTGCGGCATCAATAGCTGCCCATGTCGGCACGCTTGTTGCCACCACCACAGAATGCACAGGTAAGGGCATATCTTTGAGCGCGCGCACCAGCATCCAAGGGTCAACATCTGACAGCTCTAAGCTAACCACCACCAAGCCATACTGGCGGCGGGTTAATAAATCAGTCGCCTCAGCTGCGCTCTTAGCTTCGTCTAGGTCCGTGATACCAGCCAACGCCAGGCGTGCACGCAGGTACAGACGATCTTCCCTAGATAGTCCAACGACCAAAGCCACCTTGACTCCAGGTGGTGTGGGTTGGCAGGACACATCTTCTATTGCCACATCCAAATCAACATCTAGCGACATGGAAAACAAGCTGTCCATTTCATGAACCAATGCCCCCCACTCCACAGGACGCAAAAACGTTCGCCATGCCTTTGTTGTTGCTGTAACGGACTCTCTAGAAGACACGCAAATGTGCTTGAGGTTAGGGTTGTAGTGTCGGGACTCCAACTCTAAAGCACCCTGGTAACTGTCAAGGTCAATCAAAGCTACGTGGGGCGCAGACGGCACATCAGCTGACCAAAGCGCATAACTTGGGCTATGGGTCTCAGACAAACGAAAAAGCGTATTGATCGAGTGACGCTCTACGTCACTGAACCCAACTACTTTGACCCAGGTATATGTCGCCATTACTAGCGCATAGCTTCCGCAGGACGTCGGCTACGAACGTAGGCATCGGACGGCTGGTAGTTTTTTCCGTCAGCATAACGCCACTGCACCATGGTGCCTTTGCCGCCGCGCTGATCTAACTTGCCTACAAATGCGCCCATAGTTGACTGCTGGTCAAGAGCACGAAACTCTGCAGGCCCAAAAGGGGTGCTGAACTTCAAGCCACGCATCGCGTTCACCAGCTTTTCGTTATCGGTGCTTTTGGCTTTATTGATCGCCGCAAAAATCGCCTGCATAGTGGCATAGCCTACGACCGAACCGACTTTGGGGTTTTCGTTGTATTTTTTGTAGTAATTGGCAGCAAAAGAAGCATGCTCTCGGTTATCAATTTGGTCCCAAGGGTACCCCGTCACAATCCAACCCCTGGGGGTCTCATCCTTGAGCATATCCAGGTACTCAGGCTCACCGGACAACAATGACACGACCGGCGTTTTGGGGAAAATATTGCGTTGATTACCTTCACGCACCAATTTGGCCAAATCAGCGCCAAAGGTGACGTTAAAGATGGCATCGGGTTTGGACTGCATCACCGCTTGTAAGGTGGTTCCAGCATCCAGTTTTCCGAGCACCGGCCACTGCTCGCCCACAAACTCTACGTCAGGCCTGCGAGCCTTGAGCAACTCTTTAAAGCTTGCGACTGCGCTTTGACCGTATTCGTAGTTAGGGGCAATGGTGGCCCAACGTTTAGCGGGCAGCTTGGCTGCCTCTTCAACCAACATAGCGGCTTGCATATAAGTGCTGGGGCGCAGGCGGAAGGTGTAGCGGTTGCCTTTGTCCCACACCATGGCATCGGTGAGTGGCTCACTGGCGACAAAAAGGCGCTTATTCTTGACTGCGTGGTCCGCCAATGCCAAGCCCACGTTGGACAAGAAACCACCTGCCAACACATCCACCTTTTCACTGGAGGTGAGCTCAATGGCGTGCTTGAGTGCTTCTTCTGGCTTGCCAGCGTCGTCTCGGGCGATGACTTCAACTTTGCGACCCAGCAAGCCACCAGCGGCATTTACCTCTTCCACGGCAAGTTGCCAGCCCTGCTTGTAGGGCGTAGTGAATTGCGGGATATTTGAATAACTGTTGATTTCACCAATTTTTATGGGATTGCTTTGGGCAAAAGCAGCCACTGAACCAAAAGCCAACAACGATAAAACTAATTGCTTCATGATTACTCCAAGGCCCCGAACTCTATCAGCGTTTAAGAGATGAATTGACACTAGCGTTCTTTTAGGTAGGGTTTGCCCAGCGCCTGCGGTGCTACGGCCTTACCGATGAAACCGGCCAAAAGCACAACAGTCAGCACATAGGGCAAGGCCTGAATCATCTGCACTGGCACCTCGCCAACACCTGGCACCCGCACCCCTTGCAGGCGAATGGCAGCGGCATCCAAAAAACCGAACAACAAACAAGCCCACAGCGCGTTCACTGGATGCCAACGTCCAAAAATCAGCGCTGCCAAGGCCATGAAGCCGCGTCCTGCGGTCATGTTAGTTGAAAAATTAGCACTTTGCGCCAACACCAAATAGCTACCGGCCAGCCCACACAGCACGCCATTGAGCGTTAGCGCGGCGTAGCGCATGCGCGCCACAGACACACCCGCAGCATCCACCATTTGTGGGTTTTCTCCAACCGCGCGCAGACGCAGGCCAAAACGCGTTCTGAATAACAACCACCAAACCGACGGCACCAAAGCCAGGGTGAGATAGACCATACCGCTGTGGCCCAATAACCCCTCACCCAGCACCAGCCCAACCCAAGGAACAGCCCGCAGACTTTGTGAAAGTGCTGGAAACAACGGATTGATGCGAACCGCAGTGTCCAGCGGTGGGGTTTGCCCACCTTGCTCAAACCACGCAATACCCAGCACCACCGTTAGCCCTGCAGCAATGATGTTGATGGCCACGCCTGACACCACCTGATCGCCCCGGTGGCTCACACAGGCATAGCCATGAACCCACGAAAGGCACATTGCCACACACACGGCCGCCAACAAAGCGATGGTGGTGGACTGGTACACAGCCCCGGCGGCACCCGCGGCAAAGGCTGCAGCCAACATTTTGCCCTCCAGCCCGATATCCACCACTCCGGAGCGTTCCGAAAATAGTCCTGCCAGGGCGCACAAAATCAACGGTGTGGATACGCGCAGCGTGGACGCCAGCATGGCAGCAAACAGGGTCTCATCCATGGCGTGCTCCCGGTATTGAAAGTTTGGCTAGCATCCAGGCCAAGCGGGGTGCAATCACATAAGTCATGGCGCCCGAAAACAGCACAATAAAACCTTGCACCATGACCACCATTTCGCGGCTAAAACCCTGCACCTCAAATGCGACCTCCGCGCCACCTTGAAACAGGGCTCCGAATAACAGGCTGGCAAACACAATGCCCAGCGGATGATTGCGCCCCATCAGCGCCACCGCTATCCCGGTAAAGCCTGCACCGCTTACGAACTCCAGCAACAAGCGCCCGTTGACGCCCGCAATTTCGTTCATTCCCACCAAGCCGGCCAAACCACCAGAAACGGCCATTGCCACCACAACTTGGCGCTTGGAACGAATGCCCGCATATTCGGCTGCACTGGCGCTGGAACCCACGGCACGCAGGTGAAATCCCGCACGGGTTCGCCAAAGAAATAGATACACCCCCACAGCAGCGGCCAATGCAATCACCACGCTGAGGTTAAGCGGCGAAGCAGGCCACTCCACGCCCAGCCATAGCAGCGCTTCATGCACACCGGGCAGTTTGGCGGAAGGCGCAAACGACGCACTCTCCACCGACATGGAACCCGCCGGACGCAAGTGATTCACCAGCAAGTAGACCAACAAACTGCTGGCAATGAAGTTGAACATGATGGTCGTAATCACCACGTGGCTACCCCGATAGGCTTGTAAATAGCCAGGCATCACTGCCCATGCCATGCCAAACATGGCGCCTGATACCATCATCAAAGGTAGCATGATCCAGGCCGGCAAAAATGCGGAAAACCACAGCGCAACCAGCCCCGTACCCAGTCCGCCCAAAATAGCCTGCCCCTCCCCACCGATATTGAACAGGCCGCAGTGAAACGCAACGGCAACAGCAAGGCCGGTAAAGATAAAAGTGGTTGCGTAATAAAAGGTATAACTAATGCCTCGCTCTGTACCCAACGCACCGTGGATCAGCACCTGAATCACTTCCACCGGGTCTTGCCCAACCCAGGCCACCACCCCAGCAGCAGCCAGCAAAGCGATGCTTAACGACACCAGGGGCAGTAGCACCAAATCGGCCCAGCGCGGGAGCGTGTAGTTCGATGTCATTGCACACCACCCGTCATCAGCAGGCCTAAATTGGCCTCGGTGCAATCGGCTATGGCCAGCTCACCCGTAACGCGGCCTTGGTTCATCACAATCACCCGGTCTGAAAGTGCCAAAATTTCATCCAGTTCGCTAGACACGACCAGCACAGCACATCCAGCGTCGCGCATCGCGCGCAACTGCGAGTAAATAAATTCGATTGCACCAATATCCACCCCGCGCGTGGGCTGTCCGACCAGCAACACTTTGGGGAACTGCCCCAACTCCCGCGCCAACACCAGCTTTTGCTGGTTACCGCCTGAAAACTTGCTGCTCAACAGTTCTGGGGCCGCAGGGCGCACATCAAAACGCGCCATCATCTGTGCTGTAGCGGCACGCATGCGGTCGTGTGCCATCCAGCCGCCTCTGGAATACGTAGGCAGCCGGTCGTAACCCAACACGGCGGACTCCCATGCAGCAAAATCCATTACCAACGCCCGCGCATGGCGGTCTTCTGGCACATGGGCCAAGCTCAATGCTCTGGCGATACTAGGGTCTAACCAAAGTGGAGCCTGAAAGTGGGCGTCGCCAATGGACAAACTACCTTGTGCGGGGCTTAGCAAGCCCGCCAGCACATCCAACAACTCACTTTGACCATTGCCTGAGACACCCGCCACACCAACAATCTGGCCCGCATACAGGGTTAAATTGAGATCCGCCAATCGAACCACACCCAGGGCATCACGCACAGTAACCTGTCTGGCTTGCAATAGCGATTCACCAACCGCATTGGCATCTTCGTCTAGCCGCCCCGTTAGCACTTTGCGCCCCACCATGGCTTGCGCCAACCCTTCGATAGTGGCTTGAGCGATGGGCAGATCGTCCACCACCCGCCCAGCGCGCATCACAGTAACGCGGTCGCACAGTGCTATGACTTCTTTGAGCTTGTGGGTAATGAGCAATACGGTCGTGCCTCGTTCGCGCAGTGAGCGCAACACTTTAAAAAGATGTTCGGTCTCCTGCGGGGTTAGCACTGCGGTGGGTTCATCGAGGATTAGCACCTTGGCACCGCGGTACAGCGCTTTCAAAATTTCAAGCCGCTGCCTGTCCCCCACTGCTAGCTCAGCAACCAAAGCGTCTAGCTTGACGTGCAAGCCCGTCTCTGACATCAGCACTTCGAGCTTGCTGCGGACCAGCGAATCGGCCTTGGACAATAGCCAATGAGGCTCAGCGCCCAACATCACGTTTTCTAGCGCTGACAAGGTGTCAACCAGCATGAAGTGCTGATGCACCATGCCAATGCCCAGGGCAATCGCATCATCGGCATTGCGAATATTTGCGGAAGCACCGAATACTTCAATGCTGCCAGCGTCGGCCGAGTAAAAGCCATACAGCACCGACATCAACGTGCTTTTGCCTGCGCCGTTTTCACCCACAATGCCATGCACGGTGCCCGCCTTGACATCCAGCCGCACATCCACATTGGCGGCTACTGCACCAAATCGCTTGCTGATTCCTCTCATAGAAACAGCCAACGCTGGACTCGACTTTGCTTGCATCACCTCACCCATGCATTCCTCGCAATGTAAAAACCCACGGCACCGTTACGCACCGTGGGTTCATAAATCAAACCATTGCTTAAAACTTGCAGGCGTTGTCAGCCATAAAGTCGGCCACTTTGATCTTGCCACTGATGATGTCGGCCTTGGCTGCATCAACCTTCTTCTTCATCTCGGGTGTTACGAGCTTGGCATTGTTTTCATCCATTGCGTAATCCACGCCGCCTTCTTTCAGGCCTAAAACAGAAATGCCAGGGGTGTGCGCTTTGGCGACGTTGTACACAGCCACGTCAACACGCTTCAACATCGATGTCAGCATGGTGCCCGGTTGGATGTGGTTTTGATTGCTATCCACACCAATGGCCAACTTGCCGCTGTCTTTAGCGGCTTGGTACACGCCCATGCCCGTGCCACCGGCAGCTGCAAAAACCACGTCCACACCTTGAGAAAACTGGGCCTTGGCCAACTCACCGCCACGCGCAGGGTCATTCCAAGCGGCACCCGTGGTACCGGTCATATTGCCAATCATTTCAGCCTTGGGGTTCGCAAACATGGCACCTTGTTTGTAGCCACATTCAAACTTGCGGATCAGGGGAATATCCATTCCGCCCACAAAACCGACCTTGCCAGTCTTGCTAACCATAGCGGCCATCGCACCAACCAAGAAGCTGCCCTCTTGCTCCTTAAACACCACCGATTGAACGTTTGGCAAATTGACCACCATGTCGATGATGGCGAATTTCAATTTAGGGAATTCTTTGGCCACTTTTTCAATACTGGAAGCCTGACCAAAGCCAATACCAATAATGGGGCTAGCACCCTTTTCAGCCATGCGGCGGATAGCCTGCTCACGCTGAGATTCGTTGGTGATTTCAAACTGGGCGTATTTTTTGCCGGTTTCTTTTTTCCATTTTTCGATACCTTTGTACGCAGCCTCGTTAAAGGACTTGTCGAACTTGCCACCCATGTCAAAAATTACAGCGGGCTCCGCTGCAGCAGAAAAACTGACAGCCATGGCTGCCGCCAAAACGCTTAAACGTACGGTAGTCGTAAATGTCATAAAAAAACTTTCTCTTTACGTTAGTTAAAAAAATGATGAAGCGAATCCGAGTCAACGAACTAGGATATCAAACAAACCAAAGTCCTCACAACTTCTGAAAGGCGACCCCAATTTGTGCAGCAAGCTGCGCATTGTTCAGCACCAGCTGGATGTTGGATGCCAAACTGTCCCCACCCGTTAGTTCGCACACCCTAGCCAACAAAAACGGGGTCGATTCTTTGCCTGATATTCCTTGGGCATCTGCCTCCGTCAACGCAGTCTCAACCGCCACTGCAATGGCCTCTTTTGGCATAGCAAAGGCTTCAGGAATCGGGTTTGCAATTACTATGCCGCCCTTGAGATTGAGCGCCCACTTGGTGTGCAGTGCACGGGCAATATCTCTAGGCGTATCCAACCGATAGTCCACTGAAAACTCGCTGTCCCGCGTAAAAAAGGCAGGCAAACTATTGGTTTGGTATCCCACCACCGGCACGCCCAGTGTTTCCAAATACTCTAGGGTTAGTTTCAAATCCAGAATCGATTTGGCGCCCGCACACACCACAGCCACCGGTGTTTGAGCCAATTCCTGCAAATCTGCCGAGATGTCAAAGGTGTGCTGGGCATTTCGATGCACACCACCAATGCCCCCAGTTGCAAACACCTTGATACCCGCCATGGCGGCAATGATCATGGTGGACGCCACAGTGGTGGCACCGGTCTTTCCAGCTGCCACCACGAAGGGGATATCGCGGCGACTTACTTTTACGACTTCGCGACCTTGACGTCCCAACTGCTCAATGTCTGCTGCGCTCAATCCGGCTTTGAGACGGCCGTTAACGATGGCAATTGTGGCGGGCACTGCGCCGTGTGCTCGCACTTGTGCTTCCACTTGGTGCGCAGTAGCCACGTTTTGCGGATATGGCATGCCATGCGAAATGATGGTGGACTCCAGCGCCACCACGGGCTGGTTGTGCGCCAAGGCTTGGGCAACCTCAGGGTGGATGTCGAGATAGGAATTCATGTTCGTCATAGTGGGTTGGCATTGTGCATGCACTGTGCGACGGTGGCTGCTGACAGGCCTGGGTGGTTGGCGTGTTCAGATGCCAATGTCAGCGCCGCGCAGCCCAGCGCGAAGGGAATGGCTGCGCGCAGGTCCTGCCGGGCCACAAAGGCATGCGCCAG
>JBJOLD010000259.1:0-9958 GCA_046045765.1 Pseudomonadota bacterium
CGCGCCACATCGTCGGCGTCGTCACCGGCAATGTCGCCAAACAACACCATCTTGGGCAGGCCGCCGCGTTTGCTCTTGGTGGCGTAGCCCACGGCCTTCAGGTAGCGGTCGTCCAGATGCTCCAAGCCCGCCAGCAACACGCCACTGCGCTTTTGCTCGGCAAACATGAAGTCTTTGATCTCCACGATGCTGGGCACGGCATTGCGGGCGTGGCCAAAAAACTCCAGGCACACCGTGCGCGTGTGACTGGGCATGCGGTGCACCACCCAGCGGGCGCTGGTAATCAGGCCGTCACAGCCTTCTTTCTGGATGCCGGGCAGGCCACTCAAAAACTTGTCAGTGACGTCCTTGCCCAAGCCTTCTTTACGGAAGGTTTTGCCGGGAATGTCCAGCCGCTCTTGGCGAATGGGCGTTTTGCCATCGGCTTTGAAATACTGCAGCTCAAAGCTGGCAATGTCCGCATCATGGATCTTGCCCATGTTGTGGTTCACACGGGTGACTTCCAGCCACTCGGCCTGCGGTGTCACCATGCGCCAGCTGGCCAGGTTGTCCAGCGCCGTGCCCCAGAGCACAGCCTTTTTACCGCCTGCGTTCATGGCAATGTTGCCGCCAATACAGGACGCTTCTGCAGATGTGGGGTCCACCGCAAACACATAGCCCGCGCGCTCTGCCGCATCGGCCACGCGTTGTGTCACTACGCCTGCTTCCGACCACACGGTGCCCACTTCCCGGTCCAGACCCGGCAAGACTTTCATCTCCACCTCGGTCATGGCTTCCAGCTTTTCGGTGTTAATCACCGCACTCCTCCAGGTGAGGGGAATCGCACCGCCGGTGTAGCCGGTGCCGCCCCCACGCGGGATGATGGTCAGGCCCAGATCGATACAACCTTTGACCAGCCCGGCCATTTCTTCTTCCGAATCGGGTGTCAACACCACAAACGGGTATTCCACACGCCAGTCGGTGGCATCCGTCACGTGGCTCACGCGGCTCAGGCCATCAAACTTGACGTTGTCTTTGGCGGTCAGCTTGAACAGCAGCTTTTGCGTCTTTTTGCGCAGCGCGGCCACTTCCACAAAAGCAGCGTCAAATGCCTTGACTGCGGCACGGGCTGCCACCAGCAGGGTGCCCACCATGGCGTCGCGCTCGGGGTCTGTGTCTGGGGTGCGTCGTTTTTCGACCTCACCCAGTCGGTGGTTTAAGGCATCAACCAGTTGGCCACGGCGTTTGGGGTTGTCCAGCAGGTCGTCTTGCAAATAGGGGTTGCGTTGCACCACCCACACATCACCCAGCACTTCGTACAGCATGCGGGCCGAACGGCCTGTGCGTCGCTCGCCGCGTAACGAGTTCAACAACTCCCAAGCGGAGGCCCCCAACAGCCGAATCACGATCTCGCGATCGGAAAACGAAGTGTAGTTATAGGGAATTTCGCGGATGCGTTCTTGCGCGTGCGCAGCCACAGGTGCGGTGCTGAACAGGTGGTGGAGCGAGGTGGGAGCGTTCATCGGGGCGTTTTCAGAGCGGTCTGCGATGGTACCGCACCGCATATTCACTGGCTTTTCTAATGGAAAGCCCTGACCGGATGGTCAGGAAGGCTAGGGTTTAATGAATTTGAAATTAATTTGTCATAGAGCGTAGCTAGCATCGCGCCACCTACACACAGGAGCAACCATGAACCTCAAGCGCAAAGCCCTCACACTTGCAGCCCTTGCCGCGGCAGCGTTTAACTTGCCGGCACAGGCCCAAACCGAGATTCAGTGGTGGCACTCCATGACGGCAGTCAACGGCGAATGGGTCAACGACCTGGCCAAAGAGTTCAATGCCAGCCAGAAAGACTACAAAATCACGCCCACCTTCAAGGGCAGCTACGACGAGTCCATGACCGCTGCGGTAGCTGCCTTCCGTGCTGGCAATGCGCCGCACATCTTGCAGGTGTTTGAAGTGGGTACCGCCACCATGATGGCCAGCAAAACCGCCATCGTCCCCGTAGGCAAGGTGATGACGGACGCAGGGCAAAAGTTTGATCCCAAGGCCTATGTACCCGCCGTGGCGGGCTACTACACCGCTCCCAACGGCCAGATGCTGAGCTTTCCGTTCAACAGCTCCACCACCGTGTTTTATTACAACAAGGATGCGTTCAGGGCCGCCGGACTGGACGCAGAAAAAGCCCCCGTCACTTGGCCCGAAGTGGCGCTTGCTGCCGCCAAACTTAAAGCCAGCGGCCATAAATGCCCTATTTCTATTGCCTGGCAGGGCTGGACCCAATTGGAAAGTTTTTCGTCATGGCACAACGTGGAGTTCGCGTCCAAGCAAAACGGCCTGGCCGGTTTGGACGCACGCATGAAGGTCAATACCCCGCTGCATGTGCGCCACATTGAAAACCTGGCCAATATGGCTAAGCAGGGTCTGTTTGTCTACAAAGGCCGTGGCAACGTACCTGAAGCCAGCTTCGTATCGGGCGAGTGCGCCATGATGACCACCTCCAGCGGCTTTTACGGCAACGTCAAGAAAAACGCCAAGTTTGCCTTTGGTCTGGCGCCCCTGCCCCATTACCAGGATGTGCCTGGCGCACCACAAAACACTGTGATTGGCGGCGCCAGCCTGTGGGTCATGGCGGGGAAAAAACCCGATGAATACAAAGGCATTGCCAAATTTTTCAGCTTCCTGTCCAGCCCTGAAGTGCAGTCCGCCAGCCACAAGCGCACCGGCTACCTGCCTATCACCACTGCCGCGTTTGAGTTGACCGAAAAATCGGGCTTCTACAAGCAAAACCCCGGCACCGACGTGGCGGTGAACCAGATGATTCGCAAAGTGACCGATAAATCGCGTGGCATTCGTTTGGGCAACTACGTGCAGATTCGCGCCATTGAGGACGAAGAACTCGAGCAGGTGTGGGCTGGCAAAAAGACCGCCAAAGAGGCACTGGACGCCGTCGTGAAGCGTGGCGACGAGCAATTGGCCAGGTTTGAGAAAGCCAATAAGTAAACTCTGAATCACTCTTGACAAAGCGGCGGCTTGGTTCGCCGCTTTGTGCTTTGTGACTAGGCGATAAATCAACAATATGGCAGCAGAAAAAAGAGTCGTTTTCAAATCCGCGTGGCTGCCTTGGGTGCTGATTGCGCCACAGTTGGTAGTGATTGCGGTGTTTTTCTTTTGGCCCGCAGCGCAAGCGCTGTTGCAATCGGTGCAGCAGTCCGACGCTTTTGGCACGTCGGTGGAATATGTAGGACTAGAGAACTTTCGCAACCTGTGGAGCGACGAATCGTATTTGGCTTCGTTCAAAACCACCGGGGTGTTTTCAATATTGGTAGCCGGGCTGGGCTTGAGTCTGTCATTGCTTTTGGCCGTTTTTGCGGACCGCGTGGTGCGCGGCTCAGGCGTTTACCGCACCCTCCTCATTTGGCCTTACGCCGTGGCGCCCGCCGTGGCAGGCGTGCTGTGGCTGTTTATGTTTTCGCCCAGCATTGGGGTGGTGTCGTATGGAATTCGGCAATTAGGCCTGGGCTGGGACCCGCTGCTCAACAGCGACCACGCCATGGCGCTGATCGTCATGGCCGCGGTATGGAAGCAAATTTCGTATAACTTTTTGTTCTTCCTGGCGGGGCTGCAATCCATCCCCAAATCGCTGATTGAAGCCGCCGCCATGGACGGCGCACGGCCTTGGCGCAGGTTTTGGACGATCCAGTTCCCGCTGCTCTCGCCCACCACGTTTTTTCTGTTGGTCATCAACATCGTTTACGCCTTCTTTGATACCTTTGCCATCGTGGACGCTGCCACCAAAGGCGGCCCGGGCAAAGACACGGCCATACTGGTCTACAAGGTGTACTTTGATGGCTTCAAGGCTATGGACCTAGGCGGCTCCGCCGCGCAATCGGTGGTGCTGATGGTGATCGTGGTGGCGCTGACGGTGGTGCAATTCCGCTTTGTTGAGAAAAAGGTGAACTATTGATGGTTGAACGTCGCCCCTGGCTGGACTTTCTATCGCACGCCATATTGATCATCGGTGTGCTGATCATCGCGTTTCCGATATACATCACCTTCGTTGCGTCTACCCATACGGTGGACGCGGTGGTGCAGGTGCCCATGCCGCTGCTACCCGGCACCCACATGATTGAAAACTACACCGTCGCGCTCAACGGCGACCGGCAAGGCACCGGCTCGCACGCCTCGGTGGGGAGAATGATGGTGGTGAGCTTGGTGACCGCGCTGGTCATCGCCGTGGGCAAGATTGCTATTTCGCTGCTGTCGGCGTTTGCCATCGTGTACTTCCTGTTTCCGTTTCGCATGGCGTTTTTCTGGGCGATTTTTGTCACGCTGATGTTGCCCGTCGAGGTGCGCATTGGTCCTACCTACCAAGTAGTGGCCGATCTGGGCATGCTCAACAGCTATGCGGGCCTGACCATTCCGCTGATTGCATCGGCCACCGCTACGTTTTTGTTCCGCCAGTTTTTTCTCACCGTGCCCGATGAATTGGTCGAAGCCGCGCGGGTGGATGGCGCAGGGCCCATGCGGTTCTTTAAAGACATTCTGGTGCCTTTGTCCGCCACCAGCATGGCTGCGCTGTTTGTGATTCAGTTCATCTACGGTTGGAACCAATATTTATGGCCGCTGCTGGTCACCACTGAAGAAAACATGTACCCGGTGGTCATCGGCATCAAGCAGATGATCTCGGGTGGCGATGCGCAAACCGAGTGGAACATCGTCATGGCCACTGCCATGCTGGCCATGCTGCCGCCTGCGCTGGTGGTGATGCTGATGCAAAAGTGGTTTGTCAAAGGCTTGGTGGATACGGAAAAATAACGGAAAAACTATGGCTTCCATCGAACTTAAAAACGTCATCAAACGCTACGGCAGCGGCAAAACCGCCAACCAGGTGATCCACGGCGTGAGCGCGCAAATTGCCGATGGCGAATTCATCGTCATCGTCGGGCCCAGCGGCTGCGGTAAATCTACCCTCCTGCGCATGGTGGCGGGGCTAGAAGAAGTCAGTGGCGGCGAAGTCTGCATTGGTGGGCGCGTGGTCAATGACCTGGAACCGTCCGAGCGCGACATCGCCATGGTGTTTCAGAACTACGCGCTGTACCCGCACATGAGCGTTTTTGAGAACATGGCCTATGGCCTGAAGATTGCCAAGGTGCCCGAGGCTGAAATCAAGGCGCGGGTAGACAAAGCCGCCAAAATTCTGGAGCTCGGCCCTTATCTGGAGCGCAAGCCCAAGGCCCTTTCGGGTGGCCAACGCCAACGCGTGGCCATGGGCCGCGCCATTGTGCGCCAGCCCCAGGTTTTTTTGTTTGACGAACCACTGAGCAACCTGGACGCCAAGCTACGCGCCCAAACCCGGCTGGAGATTCAAAAGCTGCACCGCGAGCTGGGCATTACCAGCCTGTTCGTCACCCACGACCAGGTCGAGGCCATGACACTGGCGCAGCGCATGATCGTGATGAACGGCGGCGTGATGGAGCAATTCGGCACGCCCGAAGAGGTGTACACCCGCCCGGCCAGCACCTTTGTGGCCAGCTTCATTGGCTCGCCGCCCATGAATTTGCTGAAAAACGCGCCAGACGCCAAGCCTGGCCTCATCACCGGCATTCGCCCCGAGCACTTGGACATTACCACCAGCGGCTGGGCGCTGCAGGTCGAGGCGGTGGAAATGCTGGGCGCAGAGCGGCTGATTTACGGCAAGTGGGCGCACAAATTGAATACGACACACGCGGATGAACTGCTGATTATTCGCACCGAAGAATCGGCTGCGGTGCCCGCGCTGGGCGCGACGCTGCATGTCACGCCACGCCCCGACCGCATTCACCACTTTGATGCCAGCACCGGCAAGCGCAAAGAAGCCGATGACTGACACCTTCACCCCTCACAATTTGCCCGCGTGGCCCTACCCCCGCTGGGTGGCCCACCGGGGCGCAGGCAAGCTGGCTCCTGAGAACACGCTGGCCGCGTTTCGCTTGGGTGCACAACACGGCTACCGCATGTTTGAGTGCGATGTAAAACTCAGCGCCGACGGCGTGCCGTTTTTGCTGCATGACGCGACGCTGCAACGCACCACCAATGCATCAAATAGGCTTCTAGCCCCCGTGGAATATGCGCAGGCAGCTATTAAAATAGTAGCATATGATGCCAACATGGTGGCCGGCAACCACCCCTGGCACACCCTGAGCCAGTTAGACGCTGGCAGCTGGCACAGCCGCGCTTTTGCGGGCGAACCGCTGCCCACACTAGAGGCCGTGGCGGCGTACTGCATCCACAACGGCTTCTTTTTGAACATCGAAATCAAGCCCACCCCCGGCACCGAATGCGAAACCGGTGAAGTGGTGGCACGCCATGCCGCACGGCTGTGGCAGTCGCAGGCCGTCAAACCCCTGCTCACCTCGTTCAGCCCCGTTGCATTGCAAGGCGCGCAGAACGCACAGCCTGAATTGCCACGCGGCCTGTTGCTGGACGCGCTGTGGACCGGTTGGGTAGAAACGGCGTTGACCTTGGGCTGCCAAGCCGTGGTGTGCAACCACGCGCTGTGGGACGCAAGCTCGGTCATGCAGGCCCAAAGTGCAGGCTTTAGAACCCTGAGCTATACGGTCAACGACGAATGGGCGGTGCAGCGGCTGATGGCGCTGGGCACCGACGGCATCATCACCGACCGAGTGGACTTATTTCCAGCCGCGCGCTGAAAACCACTGCGCTGACGCAATCAGCACCACCATCAGCCCATAACTGGCCATCTTGCCATCGCGCCCAAAGAACACCAGCCCGGCCAGCAGCGCCACCATACCCGCTACTATATTGATAGCTGCTTGCGCATGCTGAACGCGGGCTAGGGCCCATTTTTTATTAAAAATGGGGGCTGCGTAGGCCACCACAACGCCCACCACCAACGCAGGTGCAAACAAGTTCAGCAGGTGGTTAAGCAAATCAAATGGGCCCATAGTGGGCGAGATTTTATAATCGTGGTCTAAACATATGGCAGTCTGGGCATTAGGCATTAACCACAACACCGCACCGCTGGACTTGCGCGGTCGGTTTGCGTTCGCCATGGACCAAGTGGCACCCCAGCTCAACGCCCTGCGCCAGAGCCTGGAGCGCCCGCCCGAAGCGGCCATCGTCTCCACCTGCAACCGTACCGAAATCTACTGCGCGGGCGACGAGTCCGAGCTGGAGCGCACGCTGCAATGGCTGGCCCAAAGCGGCGGCGTGTCCGCCAACGACCTGCGCAGCCACGCCTACCTGCTGGAAGACAGCCAGGTGGCGCGCCACGCCTTTCGCGTCGCCAGTGGGCTGGACAGCATGGTGCTGGGCGAGCCCCAAATTTTGGGACAACTTAAAGACGCAGTGCGCGCTGCAGATGCGGCTGGGGCATTGGGCACCACGTTGTCGCAGCTGTTTCAACGCTCGTTTGCAGTGGCCAAAGAGGTGCGCACCTCCACCGAAATTGGCGCGCACAGCATCAGCATGGCCGCTGCGGCGGTGCGCCTGGCAGGGCAATTGTTTGAAGACCTGGGCCAGGTGAAGGTGTTGTTTGTCGGCGCAGGCGAGATGATTGAGCTGTGCGCCACCCACTTTGCCGCCAAAAATCCGAAAAAAATCGCCATTGCCAACCGCACGCTAGAGCGCGGCGAAAAGCTGGCCATCCGGTTTGGCGGTGAGGTGATGCGCCTGGCCGACTTGCCTGAGCGCCTGCACGAGTTTGACGCTGTGATCAGCTGCACCGCCAGCACCCTGCCCATCATCGGTTTGGGTGCGGTAGAGCGCGCCCTCAAGAAACGCCGCCACCGCCCCATGTTCATGGTCGATTTGGCTGTGCCACGCGACATCGAGCCTGAAGTCAAAGCGCTGGAAGACGTGTACCTTTACACCGTAGACGATCTGGCCAGCGTGGTGCAAACCGCCCAGGCCAACCGCCAGGCGGCTGTAGCCCAGGCCGAAGCCATTGTGGACGCCGGGGTGCAAAGCTTTTTGCACTGGGTAGACCAGCGCAGCGCGGTACCACTCATCCAACAACTCAACGCCCAGGCCGATGCCTGGCGCGCTACTGAGTTGGCCCGTGCCCGCAAGGCGCTGGCTAAAGGTGACAACGTGGACGCGGTGCTGGAAGCCCTGTCGCGCGGGCTGACCCAGAAGATGCTGCATGGGGCTATGGCGGAGTTGCATGCGGGGGACGCCCAGACGCGGGAACGGGCGAGCAGCGCGATTCAGCATTTCTTTCTTAGAAAAGAACGTTAGCTGGGGTTGCCCCCGCTCTCCCCCAGCCCCTCTCACCCCGCCGGGTTAGAGGGGGGCTTTAACAGCCCTATTTTGTTTACTCGCTCCGACCAAGACCTTACTGGCGTTGCGTACTTCACTCTCTGAACTGCACTTTTATGAAACCGTTTCTTCGCCAACAACTATCTCGCTACGCTGATCGTCAGGGGGAACTGGAGTTTTTGCTTTCGCGTGAGGACATCATGAAGGACATGGAGCAGTTCCTTAAGCTGTCGCGGGAGCACACCGATGTGTCGGCAGTGGCCAGCCGTTGGGCGCGCTACCAGCAGCGTGAGGCTGATCTAGCTACGGGCCAAGAGATGCTCGGTGGAGCAGGTGAAGATGCCGACATGGCCGAGATGGCACAGGACGAAATCAATTCTTCGATGGCCGAGATGGGCCAGCTGGAAAGCGAGCTGCAGCGCATGTTGCTGCCCAAAGACCCGGATGATGCGCGCCCCGCGTTTGTGGAAATCCGCGCAGGCACAGGCGGTGACGAGTCTGCGCTGTTTGCGGCCGACCTGGCCCGCATGTACACCCGCTATTGCGATGCCAAAGGGCTGCGCACCGAGATCATGAGCGCGTCCGAGAGCGAACTGGGGGGCTACAAAGAGGTGGTGTTGCGCATCGAGGGCAGCACCAATACCCAGGCAGGCAGCTGCGGCGCCTACGGCATGCTCAAGTTCGAATCGGGTGGCCACCGCGTGCAGCGCGTGCCCGCCACCGAAACCCAAGGCCGCATCCACACCAGCGCCTGCACCATTGCCGTGCTGGCCGAGCAGGACGAGGCTGAAGCCATCAAGATCAACCCATCCGACTTGCGCATTGACACCTACCGCGCCAGCGGCGCCGGTGGCCAGCACATCAACAAGACCGACTCAGCGGTGCGTATCACGCACATCCCCACTGGTATCGTGGCCGAGTGCCAGGACGGGCGCAGCCAGCACAGCAACAAGGCACAGGCCCTGAAGGTGCTGACCGCACGTATCCACGAAAAAGACCGTTCTGAGCGCGCCGCCAAAGACGCCGCTGAGCGCAAGAGCCTGGTAGGCAGTGGCGACCGCAGCGACCGCATTCGCACCTACAACTTCCCGCAAGGGCGGCTGACCGACCACCGCATCAACCTCACGCTGTACAAGCTGCTGGGCATCATGGAAGGTGACATGGATGACGTGGTCGATGCGCTGCAAGCCTACGAGGCTGCGCAGCAGCTGGCTGCATTAGAAAACGGCCTGTAGCGCCTGTCCAGTATGCGTAAGCAGCTACTAAAAAAATAGCAACTATCGATCTATCTTTCATGAATATCACCCAATGCTTGCGCCACGCTATCGCTTTGGGCGTAGACCGACTGGACGCGCAACTGCTGTTGCTGCACACCCTGGGCCGCTCTGAGCATGACCGCGCCTGGCTGCTGGCCCACGACACAGACGAAGTGTCCCCCGAGTCGCAAATCCGGCTGCAGCACAGTGTGTTGCGCCGCTTGGCGGGCGAACCGGTGGCCTACATCACCGGCAGTAAAGAGTTTTATGGACTGACTCTGACTGTGGATGCACGCGTCCTGGTGCCCCGGCCAGATACTGAAACGCTGGTGGACTGGGTACTGGAAGTGCTGGCGCACCCCGCCGTTCCGGCTGAGCTGGTCGAATTCCGTGCACTGCGCGTGGTGGACCTGGGCACAGGCAGCGGCGCCATCGCCCTGGCCCTGAAACACACCCGCTCC
>JBJOLD010000312.1:0-6440 GCA_046045765.1 Pseudomonadota bacterium
GTATGTCGCGCGACAGGTGCGCCACCTTCCAGTAGACGTATATCTTGGCCCACCAGGTGCGCGAGCTTAATCGCTACAAATGGGTAGTGCGTGCAACCTAGCACCAGAGTATCTATTTCCCCAGAGTTATGGCCAAATTGGCCTATAGCGCCCGTGTAATGTGCGCAAGCCGCTATTATTTTGGTAGCATCTGCGTGTTCAATGGCATCGGCCAGGCCATCGCAGGGTTGCAGCACAAAGTGCGCTTGGCCTTGCAGACTGGTGAGTAGTGCGGCAAATTTTTCGCTGTTGAGCGTACCCCGCGTGGCCATCACCCCTACTACTTTTGTTTTGCTGAGGGCGACAGCCGGTTTTAGCGCTGGCTCGATGCCCACAATCGGTAAAGTGGGGTAAGCCCCGCGTAGCTGGGCAATGGCAACTGCAGTAGCGGTGTTGCAGGCCACTACCAGCGCTTTAATGTGGTGGTGCTTTTGCAGGTAGCTGGCTATGGCTTGCGACCTGGCAATGACGTGGGTATCGTCACGCTCGCCATAGGGCGCGTACCCGCTATCGGCCACGTACACAAAGTGCTCGTGCGGCAGTTCTGCCTGCAGTGCGCGCAGCACACTCAGGCCGCCCACACCGCTGTCAAAAACGCCGATAGGGCAGACCGGGGGAGCCAACGCCTGCATCAAAGCCACCATTGGCTCGTCGGGCCTTATTTGGACGAAATAGTGATGTTTTTGAACTCGCCCGTAGCAATTTTCTTTTGCCACTCTGCTGGGCCGGTAATGTGAGCGCTGGTGCCGCCTGAATCGACCGCCACGGTGACGGGCATGTCCACCACGTCAAATTCGTAAATGGCTTCCATGCCCAGGTCGGCAAAACCCACCACCTCAGCATGTTTGATAGCCTTGCTGACCAAATAAGCCGCTCCGCCCACAGCCATCAAGTAGGCACTTTTGTGCTTTTTGATGGCTTCGATGGCAACTGGGCCGCGTTCGGCTTTGCCCACCATGCTGATCAGGCCGGTTTGGGCCAGCATCATCTCTGTAAAGCCGTCCATGCGGGTGGCCGTGGTAGGGCCTGCGGGGCCCACGGCTTCGCCAGCCACAGGATCCACCGGGCCGACGTAATAAATGACGCGGTTGGTAAAGTCCACGGGTAGCTTCTCACCCTTGACCAGCATATCTTTAATGCGCTTGTGCGCAGCGTCACGGCCCGTGAGCATCTTGCCATTCAGTAGCAGGGTTTGGCCGGGTGTCCAGCTGGCCACTTCGGCGGGGGTTAGGGTATTGAGATCGACTTTTTTACTCTTCACATAGTCGGGGGTCCAGGCCACATCGGGCCAGGTGTCCAGCGAGGGCGGTGTCAGGTAGACGGGACCACTGCCATCCATCACAAAGTGCGCGTGGCGAGTGGCTGCGCAGTTGGGGATCATGGCCACGGGCTTGCTGGCCGCGTGGGTGGGGTACATCTTGATTTTGATGTCCAGTACGGTGGTCAGGCCACCCAGACCCTGGGCGCCAATGCCCAATGCGTTGACCTTCTCAAACAACTCCAGGCGCAGCTTTTCTACGTTGTCTAGTTCGGCACCACTGGCGGCTTTGGCCTGCAGTTCGTACATATCCAGGTCGTCCATCAGGCTTTCTTTGGCCATCAACACCGACTTTTCAGCCGTGCCGCCAATGCCGATGCCCAGCATGCCGGGCGGGCACCAGCCGGCACCCATGGTGGGCACAGTCTTTAACACCCAGTCGACCACGCTGTCACCGGGGTTCAGCATGACCATTTTGCTCTTGTTTTCGCTACCGCCGCCCTTGGCTGCCACGGTAACCTCCACGGAGTTGCCGGGCACGATTTCGGTGAAAATTACCGCCGGAGTGTTGTCTTTGGTGTTTTTGCGCAGGAATTCGGGGTCGGCCACTACGCTGGCGCGCAGCGTGTTGTCAGGGTGGTTGTAGCCCTGGCGCACGCCTTCGTTGATGGCATCGTCCAAGCTGCCGGTAAAGCCTTCCCAGCGCACATTCATGCCCACCTTGAGGAACACGTTCACGATGCCGGTGTCTTGGCAAATGGGGCGGTGGCCCGTGGCGCTCATTTTGCTGTTGGTCAAGATTTGCGCAATTGCGTCTTTTGCAGCGGGGCTTTGTTCGCGCTCATAAGCGCGGGCCAGATGGGCAATGTAGTCGGCGGGGTGGTAGTAGCTGATGTACTGGAGTGCCGCAGCAACGGATTCAACTAGATCGGCTTGGCGTATGGATACGGGCACAAAAGCGTCTGACATAGAGGGTGTGAACTGGGTCATGTTGGGGTGAGGGCAGGAGATTAATCGCGTGAGTTTAGCCAATTGGTCCCACAGCCAACTGACAAGGCGGTGTAAGCAAGGCATAAGTCAGTGAGTTGTAAGTGCTTGGCACCAACATCCGGCCAGTTTTTATAAATCGAGGAGACACTTTTCATGACCGTATCCACAGTCGGCGAGACAGCCGCTTCAGAAGCCCGCATCTACCTGCCAAGCGCGGATTTTGTCAAAAATGCCGCTATTCCCAGTATGGCTGCTTACGATGCTCTGTGCAAAGAAGCCGAAACCGATTACGAGGGTTACTGGGGTCGTTTGGCTAAAGAATTCATCACTTGGAAAGAGCCCTTTACCCAAGTGCTTGACGAAAGCAATGCACCGTTTTTCAAGTGGTTTGCCGATGGCAAGCTCAATGCGTCTTACAACTGCTTGGATCGCAATGTCGAAAAAGGTCTGGGCGAAAAGACCGCCATTATTTTTGAAGCTGACGGCGGTGAAGTTACCAAGATTAACTACCAGGACCTGCTGGCAAAAACCAGCCAGATAGCCAACGGTTTGCGCTCCATTGGTATCAAAAAGGGTGACCGTGTGGTTATCTACATTTCGATGTCCATAGACGGCGTGGCGGCCATGCAGGCCTGCGCCCGTATTGGCGCTACCCACTCGGTGGTGTTCGGTGGCTTTTCGGCCCAGTCGTTGCGCGACCGCATTGAAGACACAGGTGCTGTGGCAGTCATTACCGCTGACCACCAGGTGCGCGGCGGCAAGCAATTGCCCTTGAAGTCCATCGTAGACGAAGCCCTTACGTTGGGTGGTTGCGACAGCGTTAAAAACGTGCTGGTGGTTAAGCGCAGTGGTTCCGCCATCGCTATGACTGCAGGCCGCGACCAGTGGATGGACGATCTGGTGGCGGGCCAAAGCACCACCTGTGAACCAGAGTGGGTTGAGGCAGAGCACCCCCTATTCTTGTTGTACACCTCAGGCTCCACTGGCAAGCCTAAGGGTGTGCAACATTCCACTGGCGGCTATTTGCTGCACGCAGCGCTGACCACCAAATGGACCTTTGATTTGAAGGCTGACGACGTTTTCTGGTGTACGGCCGATATTGGCTGGGTTACAGGTCACACCTACATTACCTACGGCCCTCTGGCTTTAGGCGGCACTGAGATCGTGTTTGAAGGCGTGCCCACATTCCCAGACGCTGGCCGCTTCTGGAAAATGATTCAAGACCACAAGTGCACCGTGTTTTACACCGCACCCACGGCCATTCGGTCACTCATCAAAGCTGCAGAAGCCAACGATGCCGTGCACCCCAAGAGCTACGACCTCACCTCTCTGCGTTTGCTGGGTTCGGTGGGCGAGCCTATCAACCCTGCTGCGTGGGAGTGGTACTACAAGCACGTGGGTGGCAGCAAGTGCCCCATCGTGGATACCTTCTGGCAAACCGAAACGGGCGGTCACATGATCACTCCGCTGCCGGGTGCTACGCCCATGGTGCCGGGTTCTTGCACACTGCCTTTCCCCGGTATTCAAGCTGCTATCGTGGATGAGACCGGCAAAGACGTGCCAAACGGCCAAGGTGGCATTTTGGTGGTCAAGAAGCCATGGCCTTCGATGATTCGTAACATTTGGGGCGATCCAGAGCGTTTCGTCAAGAGCTATTACCCAGCCGACTTCCAAGGCAAGTACTACTTGGCTGGAGACGGTGCTATCCGTGATGAAAAAACTGGCTACTTCACCATCACCGGCCGTATTGACGACGTGCTCAATGTATCGGGCCACCGCATGGGCACCATGGAAATTGAATCTGCGTTGGTGAGCTGCACTGAGCTGGTAGCCGAGGCCGCCGTGGTGGGCCGCCCTGACGACACTACCGGCGAAGCGGTATGCGCGTTTGTGGTGCTCAAGCGTTCTTTGCCTGTCGGCGACGAAGCCAAAGCTATTGCCAAGCAGCTGCGTGACCATGTAGGCAAAGAAATTGGGCCCATTGCTAAACCGAAGGACATTCGTTTTGGCGAAAACTTGCCTAAAACGCGTTCTGGAAAAATCATGCGCCGTTTGTTACGTTCCATTGCGAAGAACGAGGCCATTACGCAGGACACTTCAACTTTGGAAAATCCAGCCATCTTGGATCAGTTGGGACAGGCTTACTGATTGAAGCTACGAGTGCGTTAGACATGAAAAAGCCCACGTAAGTGGGCTTTTTTCTGGGTGAGCACTACCGCAGCGCCGCCATCCGTAGTCTATTTCTGGCTCAGTATCCAAGCCACCAGCTTTTTGGCTTCGGCTTCGCTGACTTGCTTGTTGGCAGGCATGACCAAAACGCCCCACACCCCGCTGCCGCCGTTCATTACCTTGGCGGCGAGTTTTTCAGCGGCCGCTTTATCGCCCCTGTATTTGTCGGCCACATCTTTATAGGCGGGGCCCAATAATTTTTTGTCGATTGCGTGGCAAGACATACAGTTTTTAGAGGCTGCTAAGGCCTGGTCTGCCACCGCTGGCGCTACGAAAAATGCGGCGGTTACGCAAAGCCCAATGGCAAACAGGGAGCATTTCATGGTGTCTCGTGGGTTGGTTTACAGTCAGCGAATGCGATTTTAGGGCGCCGGGTTGACTGTCCTTGATTCTGCAAACAATTTACTAAGGTCGGCTATGTATTTTTTAGGTTTAGGCTTGCTGCTGTTGGTTATGAAATTCATGGAAATAAGCGCTATGGCCGACTGGCCTTGGCTGGCAGTGCTTGCACCTTTTGGTTTTGCGGTTTTGTGGTGGTGGTGGGCCGATTCCACTGGCTACACCAAGAAAAAAGTCATGCAGCGAGAAAATGCTAGACGCCAGGCACGTATTGACCGAACTAAAGAAGCCATTGGCACACTCAATCGCAAAAAACGCCGTTGACGGGGGCTGGGCCATAATTACAGCTCCACCTATTTCGTAACCGCGACCCAACAAACAACACCATGCCAGTTTATCGTTCCAAGACCTCCACTGCCGGCCGCAATATGGCGGGCGCTCGTTCTTTGTGGCGTGCCACCGGCATGAAAGACGATGACTTCTCGAAACCCATCATTGCAGTAGTCAATTCGTTCACGCAGTTCGTGCCCGGCCATGTGCACCTGAAAGACCTGGGCCAATTGGTGGCGCGCGAGATTGAGGCAGCAGGCGGTGTTGCCAAAGAGTTCAACACCATTGCAGTGGACGACGGAATTGCCATGGGCCACGACGGTATGCTGTATTCGCTGCCCAGCCGCGACATCATTGCCGACAGCGTGGAATATATGGTCAACGCCCATTGTGCCGACGCCATGGTGTGTATTTCTAACTGCGACAAGATCACCCCCGGCATGTTGATGGCTGCTATGCGTCTGAACATACCCGTGGTATTCGTGTCTGGTGGCCCTATGGAAGCGGGCAAGGTCAAGTTGCTCAACCCAACTACGCACAAGATGGAGTTCAAAAAGCTCGACCTGATCGATGCCATGGTGATGGCCGCTGACGACAAGGTGAGTGACGCCGATGTAGCCGAAATAGAGCGATCAGCCTGTCCCACCTGCGGTAGCTGCTCCGGTATGTTCACCGCCAACTCCATGAACTGCCTGACAGAAGCGCTGGGCTTGTCTTTACCCGGCAATGGCACTGTGGTCGCCACTCATGCCGACCGCGAGCAATTGTTTAAGCGCGCCGGACACGTAGCTGTGGAGCTGTGCAAGCGTTACTACGAGCAAGATGACGAAACTGTGTTGCCGCGTTCCATGGGCTTTAAGGCGTTTGAAAACGCGATTGCGCTTGACATTGCGATGGGCGGCTCCACCAACACAATTCTGCACATTCTGGCTATTGCGCAAGAGGCCGAAATCGACTTCACCATGGCCGACATCGACCGCATGTCCAAAATTGTGCCGCAGCTGTGCAAAGTGGCACCCAACACTAACAAGTACCACATCGAAGACGTGCATCGCGCAGGCGGCATCATGGGTATTCTGGGCGAGTTGGACCGTGCAGGGCGTTTGCACACTGACGTGCCCACTGTGCACAGCAAGACCATGAAAGATGCGTTGGACCAGTGGGACATTGCCCGCAATCCATCGGAGGCGGTCAAGACCTTTTACATGGCGGGCCCCGGCGGCGTTCCTACGCAGGTGGCATTCAGCCAAGCCGC
>JBJOLD010000376.1:0-3853 GCA_046045765.1 Pseudomonadota bacterium
CGTGAGGTGCGAGCCGGTCACGCGGCCATGCAGCCCCAGGCGGTTAGCTTCAAAGGCCAGGGTTTCGATGTGGCGCGATAGAGGGTCATCCGACTCATCGCAGTGCATATCCACCAACTTGCCTTGCTCGGCGGCCAGCTCGCACAGCACCTTGACGCTGGCCACACCTTGTTCAAAAGTGCGCTCGAAGTGGGGGATGCCGCCCACCACATCCACGCCCAGGCTGAGCGCTTTTTTCAAGTTGTCCAAGCCGTTGGGCACGCCCCGCTGAGGATCGCCCGCATTTCTGAAAACGCCATCTTGCGGAAAAGCGACGAGCTGCAAGTCGATATACGGAGCCACCTTTTTCTTGACCGCCAGCAGTGCCTCCACGGCCAGCATGCTGGGGTCGCTGGTGTCCACGTGGCTGCGAATAGCCAAAAGGCCGTTGGCCACGGCCCAGTCGCAATAGGCCAGGGCACGGTTCACCAGCGTATCAAAGGTGAGGCGGGGCTTCAATTCGCCCCACAGTGCGATGCCTTCCAGCAGCGTACCGCTCTGGTTCAGGCGCGGCAGGCCCAGGCTGAGTGTGGCGTCCAAGTGGAAGTGCGCGTCCACAAACGGGCTGGAGAGCAGCATGCCACCGGCGTCCACAGTTTCGTTGGCAGGCGCTGCTGCAGGGACCAGCCTTTGGGTCACCTCTGCGATGCGCCCCGCCTGGACCGCCACTGACATATTGGTACGCCCGTCAGGCAGGGTGGCGTTGTGGATTAACAGGTCGAGCATGGAAAATCTATTCAAACTGCTATTATTTCAATAGCTGATTACGCAATATTGATGAGGGCTGAGCGACTATTCGACCGAAAATTATTGCGTCCCGAAAATTCGGTCTCCTGCATCCCCCAGCCCCGGCATGATGTAGCCATGATCGTTCAGCTCGCGGTCTATGGCGGCAGTAAACACAGGCACATCAGGGTGTTCCTTAAACAGGGTGTTGATGCCTTCGGGGCAGGTCAGCAGGCACAAGAACTTGATGGACTTGGGGTTGCAGGCTTTGAGCCGCGTGACCGCCGCCGCCGCCGAATTGCCAGTGGCCAGCATGGGGTCGACCACCACCACGTCGCGCTCTTCCATGTTGCTGGGCATCTTGAAGTAGTACTCCACGGCTTGCAGAGTTTTGGGGTCGCGGTACAGACCCACATGGCCGACGCGGGCACCGGGCACCACATTCAATACGCCATCCAGAATACCGTTGCCCGCGCGCAGCACGCTGGCAAACACCAGTTTCTTGCCATCGATCATCTTGGCGGTAGTTTTCTCAATCGGGGTTTCTATTTCCACATCCTGCAGTGGCATGTCGCGGCAGACTTCGTAAATCATCAGGCCGGCCAGTTCATTAAGCAGGCGGCGAAAGCTGCTAGTGCTGGCTTCTTTTTTGCGCATCAGCGTGAGCTTATGTTGCACCAGTGGGTGGTCGATCAGGGTGACGTTAGCGCGTGCTGCGGGGTCAATGGCAATCATGGTGTTTTACTGCTTAGGTTTGATTGATAGGGCTTGGGGCAATGGCTTTTGGCCCCTGCAATAGCAATTGAATTAGCGCTTGCCACCCAAAATGCTGCCCAACACGCCACGAATAATCTGGCGGCCCACTTCGCGGCCAATCGAGCTGGCGGCGCTCTTGATCAGTTGCTCGCCCACACTGGCGCGCGTGCGGCGTGTGCCGCCGCCCAGCAAGTCGCCCAACCCATCCAATATGCTCCGCTCTGGCGCGGGGACGGGCTCGGCAGCAGCCGTGCCGCGCAGGCTCGTGGTGGCGGATGGGGCGTGTGCATCGGGTGCAGGCATGCGCGCAGCGGCGCGGCCTTTAAGCGACTCAAATGCCGATTCGCGGTCCACCACTTTCTCGTACACACCTGCCACGATGGAGCTGTCCAACAGCGCTTTGCGTTGGTCGGGCGTGATGGGGCCAATTTGGCTGGCGGGTGGAATCACGTACACACGCTCGGTCAGGCTGGGGCGGCCTTTTTCGTCCAGCAGGCTGACCAAGGCCTCGCCCACGCCCAGCTCGGTGATGGCCGTGGCCACATCCAGACCGGGGTTGGCGCGCATGGTTTCCGCCGCACTTTTGACCGCTTTCTGGTCACGCGGGGTGAAGGCGCGCAGCGCGTGCTGTACCCGGTTGCCCAGCTGGGCCAACACGCTGTCGGGAATGTCCAGCGGATTCTGGGTGACAAAAAACACGCCCACGCCTTTGGAGCGCACCAAGCGCACCACTAGCTCAATACGCTCCACCAGCACCTTGGGTGCGTCGTTGAACAGCAGGTGGGCCTCGTCAAAGAAAAACACCAGTTTGGGTTTGTCCAAGTCGCCCACTTCGGGCAGGGCCTCGAACAATTCGCTCAGCATCCACAACAAAAAGGTGGCGTACAGGCGCGGCGAGTTCATCAGCTTGTCGGCGGCCAGCACGTTGATGAAGCCTTTGCCAGAGCCATCGGTTTGCATGAAGTCGGCAATGTTGAGCATGGGCTCCCCAAAGAACTTGTCGCCGCCTTGGCTCTCAATCTGCATCAGCCCGCGCTGGATGGCGCCAATGCTGGCGGCGCTGATGTTGCCGTATTCGGTGGTGAAGCTGCTGGCGTTGTCGCCCACATGCTGGCACATGGCGCGCAGGTCTTTCATGTCGAGCAGCAGCAAGCCGTCGTCATCCGCAATCTTGAACACCAGCTGCAGCACGCCCGCCTGGGTTTCGTTCAAATTAAGCATGCGGGCCAGCAGCAGGGGCCCCAGGTCGCTGACAGTGGCGCGCACGGGGTGGCCTTGCTCGCCAAATACGTCCCACAAAGTAACTGGAAATGCTGCAAATTCAGGAGCGGGCAACGCACGCTCAGTAATGACTTTGGCCAGTTTGTCGCCCAGTTTTCCTTTTTGTGAAATGCCGGTCAGGTCGCCCTTGATGTCGGCCATGAACACGGGCACGCCCAGGCCGGAAAAGCCTTCGGCCAGGGTTTGCAGGGTAATGGTTTTACCGGTGCCGGTGGCGCCGGTGATCAGGCCGTGGCGGTTGGCTTTGTCAGGGCGCAAAAAGCATTGCACTGTGCTCTTGTCATTTTGATGTTGCGCGATGAGGATGCCGTTGTCGGTGCTGGAAGCCATATAAATCCCGAAAAGTACAATTGAGCAGATAGGGTAACGAATTTTTAAAGGGCAACAAGTGGCAGGACACAGCAAATGGGCCAATATCCAACACCGCAAGGGCCGTCAGGACGAAAAGCGAGGCAAGATTTGGACCCGCATCGTGCGCGAAATCACGGTAGCAGCGCGCACTGGCGGCGGCGACCCCGCCATGAACCCGCGCCTGCGCCTGGCCATTGAAAAAGCCAAGGCCGCCAACATGCCAGCCGACCGCGTGAAGTACAACGTGGACAAGGCGACCGGCTCGCTGGATGGCATTAGTTACGAGGAAATTCGCTACGAGGGCTACGGCATAGGCGGCGCGGCCATCATCGTGGACACCATGACCGACAACAAAGTGCGTACCGTGGCCGAGGTGCGCCACGCGTTCAGCAAATACGGCGGCAATATGGGTACCGAGGGCTCCGTAGCGTTCCAGTTTAAGCATTGCGGCCAGCTGATTTACGCGCCCGGCACCAATGAAGACAAAGTGATGGAAGTGGCGCTGGAAGCCGGTGCCGACGACGTGATTACCGATGACGACGGCGCTATTGAGGTACTAACTACTTACGCAGACTTTGAATCGATAAAGGCCGCACTAGAAGCCGCCGGGCTGACTGCCGAGGTGGCCGGTGTCACCATGCGGGCCGAAAACACGATTGAGCTAACCGGTGAAGACGCCGAACGCATGCAAAAACTGCTG
>JBJOLD010000015.1:0-8293 GCA_046045765.1 Pseudomonadota bacterium
TGCGTAACTTGCAAGCCGGTGTCCATGCCCAGCTTTTCTTTCACAGCTAACTCTGCTTCCGTCGTGCCGCCAGTTTTGCATTCTTCGATAAAGGCCGCCAAACTTGGGTTCATGAACGCCGCGTGCATAGCCAACGGATGCTCGGGAGCTACCGCACAAAACGTCACACCCATGATGGTGTCGGGTCGGGTGGTGAACACGTACATACGGCCCGACTCTCCTTCGGACGCAGCCACGGATTCCCCGACCAGCACGCCTTTGCCATCGCGGATGTCGTGGGTGAACGCAAAGCGCACGCCTTCGCTCTTACCAATCCAGTTTTCTTGCATCAACTTCACGCGCTCAGGCCAGCCGGGCAGACCAGTCTGCACTTGGCCCAGCAGCTCTTGCGCGTAGTCGGTGATTTTGAGGTAGTAACCTGGAATCTCGCGTTTCTCGACGGTTGCACCCGTGCGCCAGCCCTTGCCGTCAATCACCTGCTCGTTAGCCAGCACGGTCTGATCCACCGGGTCCCAGTTAACGACCTGCGTCTTTCGGTAGGCAATGCCTTTTTCCAGCATCTTCAAAAACAGCCACTGGTTCCATTTGTAGTATCGGGGGTCGCACGTAGCCACCTCACGACTCCAGTCGATGGCCAAGCCCATCGCCTGCATCTGCCCCTTCATATAGGCGATGTTCTCGTAAGTCCACTTAGCCGGTGGCACCCCATTTTTCAGTGCGGCATTTTCGGCAGGCAAGCCAAACGCGTCCCAGCCCATGGGCATGAGCACGTTGTAGCCGTTCATGCGCAGGTAGCGCGTGAGCATGTCGTTGATGGTGTAGTTGCGCACATGTCCCATGTGCAACTTGCCGCTGGGGTAAGGCAGCATAGAGCATGCATAAAACTTCTTTTTGGAAGCGTCTTCAATCACGCGGTAGGCATTACGGCCATTCCACAGCGGTTGGGCCCAATGGTCTTGGGCGGCTTTCTCGACATCGAGGTGCTGGTATTTGTCTTGCATAGTGAGTGGGCAACACGGGGTTGCAAAAAAACGCCGAAGAGGAAACGCTGTAAAAACGCTCGGGTGAACTGCTTAACCCAATTTTAGGCCGAGCTTACGGGGCTACCGACTCTGGGGCTTGCGCCACGAAGCCCAGACGGGTCAGGCCCGCCTTATGGGCCAAACCCATAACCTCCACCACCCGGCCATAAGGTACGGCAGTGTCGGCACGCAATTGCACTTCAGCTTGCAGATTTTTCTGGGCAGTCAGCTTGAGTGTGTTGCCCAGAGCCTCGGTGCTGAGGGGTTGGCCGTCAACAAAGACCTGCCCAGTTTTGTCGATCGACACCGCCACGAACTGCGGCGCATCCACAGGCGTAATACCCTCCGTCTTAGGTAACTCCACCTTCACCGCTCCCACCAACAGCGGCGCGGTGATGATGAAAATGACCAGCAACACCAGCATCACGTCAATCAAAGGCGTCATGTTTATCTCGCTCATGGGTTGTGCGCTGGGCGTGCGCTCAAGCCTACCGAAACTCATGCCCCAGACGTCAGTAACAACTCGCGCACATCCCGCGCAAAGCCTTCAAGGTCGGCCTCAATGCGACCAATAGCTCGTCCCAAAATGTTGTAGGCCAGCACGGCTGGAATAGCAACGGCTAGCCCAGCCGCCGTCATGATGAGAGCCTCACCTACCGGGCCGGAAATCTTGTCGATGCTGGCCTGCCCTGCAGCGCTGATACCAATAAGTGCATGGTAAATGCCCCACACGGTACCCAAGAGTCCAACAAACGGCGCAGTAGAGCCTATGGTTGCCAGCAAAACCTGCCCCGCCTGCAAACGATGTAGCACTGCGTGCAAAGCGTCACGCAGCACACGAGTAAGCTGCTGCGACGCATCGCCCACACCCGCCAATGTACCCACGGACTTCGTTTGCGTCGCCTCAATCAGCGGGACTACCAACGCATCACGGTCAAAAACACGCATTCGCTCCAATGCCTCGCTAATGGACGCAGCCTGCCAAAAAGTAGCGGTACTGCGCACCACGTCAACATGAGCGCGGCGCAGCAACCACCCCTTCCAAACAATCACGACCCAACTGCACACCGACATGGCAAACAACCCGATCGACACGGTAGTGCTAACCGCATCACCCTTCAACAGCAGGTCTAGTGCGCTCATTTCAGTCCGAGCACATCAAACATGTCATACAAACCTGGCTTGCATCCCGCCAAAAAACGTACAGCGCGCAAACTACCCTGCGCGTAGGTCACGCGGCTAGAAGATTTGTGACTAATCTCGATGCGCTCACCGATACCCGCAAACAACACCGTGTGGTCGCCCACAATGTCACCACCTCGGATGGTGGCAAAACCGATACTGGATGGGTCGCGCTCACCGGTTACTCCTTCGCGAGCGTACACCGCACATTCTTTGAGGTCGCGACCCAATGCGTCGGCGATGACTTCACCCATTTTGAGTGCAGTTCCCGAGGGGGCGTCCACTTTGTGGCGGTGATGGGCCTCCACAATTTCAATGTCATACCCGGTGGAAAGTGCTTTGGCGGCCATTTCCAATAACTTCAATGTGACGTTGACACCCACACTCATATTGGGCGCCATCATGATGGCAATGTCCTTGGCCGCGGCGGCAATGTCTGCCTTCTGCACATCGGTAAAGCCGGTAGTCCCAATCACCATGGCCACGCCCAATTCACGGCACACTTTGAGATGCTCCATCGTGCCATCGGGGCGAGTGAAGTCAATCAGCACTTGGCTGCCCTGCAGCCCTTGACACAAGTCTGAGGTAATCAGCACGCCAGTAGACAGGCCCGACAAAGAGCCTGCATCTTTGCCGATGGCAGGGCTGGCTGCGATGTCTAGCGCACCTGCCAATGTGCAATCTGGTGCTTCACGCACTGCATCAATCAACATTTGGCCCATGCGGCCTGAAGCGCCAGCAATGGCAATGGTGTGTGTCATGGCGTACCCAAGGGTTCTAAAGGTGGATAATTTGTGGTTGCGCTGGGCAAGGTCGCCGGTGGTGCCACTGGCTTGGCCACTGGCGGAGGGAACAATTGCAAGCTCTCGGGCGATGCCTCCATCGCTGGCAGCGGACCTTTTTTTGGCGTGGACTTCAGCGTTGATACAAACTCAGCCTCACTGGGCAACGCATCAGCCTCGATGTGTTCAATCACATCATTTTTGAAAAACACAGTGACGCGACGCGACTGAGGCTCAGCGCCTTGGCGTTGCAACGTAAAAACATAGTCCCATCGCTGCGCATGGAACACGCTTGTCAACAACGGTGTGCCCAACACATCGCGCACTAGCGCGCGATTCATGCCGGTTTTAAGGTAAGCCAATTGCTCACGCGTCACTACATTGCCCTGCACCAAATCAATTTTATAAGGCGACACAGCGTCTATGGCCTTACTGGTGTCGGGGACCGAACTGCACCCGCCAACACCCAGACAAGCCAACGCGGCCCAGAGGGCGGCTGCGCGCCAAAAAAGAGAGTGAGGCATAGAAGCAGACATGAGCGATATGATGCAGTGATTGTAGCGGTTGGACCTGCGCTGACCGACCTCCCCACGCAGCAGGAATGCAGCCCATGACCAATATCGACGAACTCAAAAGCACTGGCCTGAAGGCCACCGGACCCCGCCTAAAAATCTTGGAAGTTTTTCAACGCGGCGCACAGCGGCACATGACTGCAGAAGACGTGTTCAGGGTGCTGCTACAAGAACGCTCCGATGTGGGCCTAGCTACTGTGTACCGAGTACTAGCGCAGTTCGAACAAGCTGGCATCTTGGCACGCAGCCACTTTGAAAGTGGCAAGGCCGTATTTGAGCTTGACGAGGGCGAGCACCACGATCACCTGATTTGCCTGGACTGCGGCAGAGTAGAGGAGTTTTACGACGCAGAAATCGAGAAGCGCCAAGCAGCAGTCGCTAAGGCCAAAGGTTTTTCTATTGCAGACCATGCACTAAGTTTGTACGCAACTTGCACCAAGAGCAACTGCCCGCACCGCAACAACGCCTAAACTCGCTAATTGCCTTGCTGCATGGCTTTGCGGTGACGCTCCACAAAGTCTTTGTAGGTATCGATGCCACGCAACTGCAAAATAGTGTTGCGCACTGCGGCCTCCACCAGCACCGCTATATTACGGCCGGCCACCACTTGAATTACCACCTTACGCACGGCCACACCCAACACGTCTTGGGTCAGTGGCTCATAGGGGATGCGCTCGTACTCACGCTCTAAGGTTTCGCGGCGGACCAAATGCACGATCAATTTGAGGCGCATCTTGCGACGCACCGCAGTTTCACCAAATATTCCGCGAATATCAAGCAAGCCAATACCGCGTACTTCTAGCAAGTTTTGTAGTAACTCGGGGCAGCGCCCCTCAATTGTGGTTTGGTTGATACGGTATAAATCAACAGCGTCATCAGCCACCAAGCCGTTTCCGCGGGAAATCAACTCCAAGCCCAATTCGCTTTTACCTAGGCCAGACTCACCGGTAATGAGCACCCCCAGGCCCAAAATATCCATGAAAACACCATGCATCGATGTGCGGTCGGCAAAGTGTTTGGACAGATAGGCACGCAAAACGTCAATGACGAAAGCCGATGACTCCTTGGTGGCAAACATAGGGATTTGCGCACGCTCGCACATAGACAGCAACGCTTCAGGGGCGGCTTGGCCATCCGCCAGCACCAACACTGGCGGCTCCAGCGTCACGATGCGGGAGATACGACGTGCACAATCTTCCGAAGTGGTGTTAGTGATATAGGCAATCTCGCGCTCACCCAAAATTTGTACGCGATAGGGGTGAATGTAATTGAGGTACCCCACCAAATCAGCACCGGATCGGGCTGCGCGCACGGCCACCTCGTCAAAGCGTCGCTCGGAGGCACCAAGACCGGCAACCCACTCCCAATGCAGCAGCCCACGAAACTCTTCGAACAAGACGTCGGCACTGACAGCGGTAGGTTTCATAGCGGCCTAAAAAAGACGGGCAGCAACAGTTGACAGGCGTCAGTTCACGTGGACGGACCGCCACCCTGCAATCAAACTATGCAAAGCGATGGGGTCAGTGCACACAGTGAGCTGTTCGCGCAAGATGGCGTCGCTAAGTAACTCTGCGATCTCCGATAGGATTTCGAGGTGCTTTTGCGTTGCCGCCTCGGGCACAAGTAAAAAAATCAGCAGGTTGACGGATTGGTCATCCGGCGCATCGAAGCCTATGGGACGAATGAGTTGAAACACGGCAGCCAGGGGGGCTTTAAGACCCTTGATGCGTCCATGCGGAATGGCCACGCCATGTCCAAGCCCTGTTGAACCCAGGCGCTCACGCGAGAACAAGCTGTCGGTCACAAGCGCGCGGCTAAGGCCATGAATATTTTCAAACAGCAAACCAGCTTCTTCAAAAGCGCGTTTCTTGCTGGTGACATCAACTTGCGCAAGCACTTGCGACGGCGACAGGATGTTGGCTAATCGATTCATGGTGTGGGCGAATTATGCACACAAAAAAACCGCTCTGTGCAGAGCGGTTTTTGTGGCATCCCCGCAGGGACAAGTTACATCAGACGTTTAGGTGCTTCATGGTGGTGATCCTGCAAACGGTCTTTGTGGCGTACCACTTGCCGATCCAGCTTATCAACCAGCTCATCTACCGCTGCATACAGGTCTTGATGGGCACTTTCCGCGAACATATCGTTGCCTTTGACGTGGATGTTGCACTCAGCGCGCTGTCGCCCTTCTTTCTCTTTTTGCTTTTCAACGGAGAGTAGAACCTTGACATCTACCACTTGATCGAAGTGTCGCATGATGCGATCTAGCTTGGTCGTGACATAACTGCGCAGGGCCGGGGTAACTTCAAGGTGGTGACCGCTGATCGTCAAATTCATAAATAGCCTCCAATTGCTCACAGGGTTGAAAATGCTTTGCGCTTACAGGCGCTTGGCGGGAACACTTTAAATGCTTTGATATTTTTTGACTTTGAATTAACTATGCGCCTGAATTTCAAGGTTTGCAACGTCTTTCTCTAGTGCACTGCAGCAAATAGGGGCTTGCACGGCTGTGTCAATTTACAAGGGCACAGCGACGGTGCCTTTATGCATATCCAGTCCTTTTGCAACAACCACCGAAAGCACACTGGCAACAGCGCCAATCAGGGCGGCAATCCAATAGTGCTGCACCAAGCCTTGTGCATCACGACTGATCACTTGCCCACCCACCAAGGCTGCCAAGCCCATGGCAGCGGACTGCACCGCAGAGTTCAGAGACATAAAAGTGCCGCGCAATGCGGGGTTGCCTGCAGAAGTCAGGATTGCCATGCCAGGGATCATGCGCCCGCTCATGCCCATAAACATCAAAGTAGACACGCACAGCATCTGCCACACATACCCCTCAGGCACCAAAGTAATCGCCACCAGAGGAACAACGACCGCCAGCGCCATCACGCGAAAGGTTTTGAACTTACCAACCCGATCAGCCAAGCGGCCAAACCACCGCGCGGTCAATAATGTAGCGACCCCGCCCAGCAGGTAAATATAAGGAATCTGGTCGGTGCGCAAGCCCACGTTGGTTTGCGCGTAAATGGTGATGTACGGTATGACCGTAAAGCCTGCGAACATAAGCAGGCCCGACATCAAAAATGCGCGGCGGTGGTTGCCATCCACCAGCGTGATACGGATGCGCTCCCACGCCGAAGTACTTGCACCCAGCGCCAAATGGGCATTCAGTGCGGGCAGCGTGAGTCCGGCAAAAACCACCAACAACAAACACAACCCGGCAATGCCAAAAAACGGGGCGTGCCAGCCCAAATGGGCGGCCAGAAACAGCCCAATAGGCACCCCTGCTACGGTAGAGACAGAAAACGACGTCATCACTATGCCCATAGCACGGCCGCGTCGCTCGTACGGAATGACGTCACCCACAATGGTTTGCGACAGCGACGACAGCACCCCCCCAAACACACCGGCAGCAATGCGGGCAACCATCAAGCTGCTGTAACCGGGTGCCAAGCCGCAAGCCAGAGTTGCCAGCGCAAATAGCGTGTAAAGCACCAGTAGTAACCGCTTGCGATCGTACTTGTCAACATAGGACGAAGCCAACAGGCCCGACAATCCGCCAGCCAAGGTATAGGCTGATACCAACAAGCCAAACTGCGCATCAGTGATGCCAAAAAGAACCGTGAACTGAGGCCCCAAGGGCATCATGATCATGAAGTCAAGAATATGTGTGAACTGAATACCTGCTAACGTGATCAGCAGCCAAAGTTCCCGTCGAGGGGTGAGATTAATAGGCATAACTTACTCTACCACCCATGCTGCAGTGCGATAATTTGTCATCGAAATAACCGGAGAAGGCTCCTTGGAAAACTACCCCAGTCGGTAGCTTTCAACTCCCATTCATGCATCGGGGTTGAAAGCAACACCCCCCACCACAGATGCAAACCAATTTTGGGAGTGAGCCATGCTCAATATCTTTTCGCTCGCCAACGGTCGACTCTTTCAAGAAGAAATTGAGTCTTTGGAAGAGTTGTCTAAATTCCAGCCCATCTGGGTAGACCTGGAGTCACCCACACCAGAAGAAAAACGCTGGGTCAAGCAATACTACGGCCTGTCCATCCCTGAAGACGCGATGGACGAAGACATTGAAGAATCAGCCCGTTTTTATGCCGAAGACAACGGCGAGGTCCATATCCGAAGCGACTTTTTGGTCGCTGACGACGACGAACCGCGCACGGTGCGGGTGGCGTTTATTCTTAATTTGGTCAATGACAACCTCAAGAGCAAGGGAGTACTGTTTTCCATTCACGATGAGGACGTGCCGGTTTTCCGCCTGCTTCGCATGCGTGCCCGTCGCGCGCCGGGGCTGATTGACGATGCCAAAGACGTGTTGCTCAAACTGTTTGATGCGGATGCAGAATATTCTGCAGACACATTGGAAGGCATTTATGACGAGTTAGAAAAAGTGAGTAAAAAAGTACTATCCGGTAATGTCACGGACAGCATTGCCGGTGAAGCACTGGGTGCCATTGCACGCCATGAGGACATGAGTGGGCGGATTCGCCGCAATGTAATGGACACTCGGCGCGCGTTGAGCTTTCTTATGCGCAGCAAAATGCTGACGTCCGAGCAATTTGACGAAGCGCGTCAAATTTTGCGAGATATTGACTCCCTGGACAGCCACACCGCATTCTTGTTCGACAAGATTAACTTTTTGATGGATGCAACGGTCGGTTTTATCAACATCAATCAAAACAAGATTATCAAGATTTTTTCGGTGGCTAGCGTTGCG
>JBJOLD010000065.1:0-5584 GCA_046045765.1 Pseudomonadota bacterium
ACGAAAACACCAATACCGTGACCTTTGCCGATGTTGCCGGTTGCGACGAAGCCAAAGAAGAAGTGAAGGAAGTCGTCGACTTCTTGAAAGACCCCACCAAGTTTCAAAAGCTCGGCGGCCGTATTCCGCGTGGTTTGCTGCTGGTCGGCCCACCCGGCACGGGCAAGACGCTGCTGGCCAAGTCGATTGCTGGCGAAGCCAAGGTGCCGTTCTTCAGCATTTCGGGTTCTGACTTCGTGGAAATGTTTGTCGGCGTGGGCGCATCCCGTGTGCGCGACATGTTCGAGAACGCCAAGAAAAACGCCCCCTGCATCATTTTTATCGACGAAATTGACGCCGTGGGCCGCCAGCGTGGTGCAGGCCTTGGCGGTGGCAACGACGAGCGCGAACAGACCCTGAACCAGATGCTGGTGGAGATGGATGGCTTTGAGACCAATGTCGGAGTGATTGTGGTGGCTGCCACCAACCGCCCGGACATTTTGGACGCTGCCTTGCTGCGCCCTGGCCGGTTCGATCGCCAGGTGTATGTGACGCTGCCCGATATTCGCGGTCGTGAGCAGATTTTGAATGTGCACATGCGTAAAGTGCCTTTGGGCCAAGACGTTAGCGCCATGACTATTGCCCGTGGCACACCCGGCATGAGCGGTGCTGACTTGGCCAACCTTTGCAACGAAGCCGCCCTGATGGCCGCCCGCCGCAATGCACGCTTGGTGGAAATGCAAGACTTTGAGAAGGCCAAGGACAAAATCCTGATGGGCCCCGAGCGTAAGAGCATGGTCATGCCCGAGAGCGAGCGCACCAACACGGCCTACCACGAGTCCGGCCATGCGCTGATTGGCAAGCTGCTGCCCAAATGCGACCCGGTACACAAGGTCACCATCATTCCCCGTGGCCGAGCCCTGGGCGTGACCATGAGCCTGCCTGCGCAAGACCGTTACTCCTATGACAGCGAATTCATGTTGAATCAAATCAGCATGTTGTTTGGCGGTCGCATTGCCGAAGAAGTGTTCATGAACCAGATGACCACGGGTGCCAGCAACGATTTTGAGCGCGCTACGTCCATTGCCCGAGACATGGTGACCCGCTACGGCATGACTGATGCCTTGGGCCCCATGGTGTATGCCGAGAACGAAGGCGAAGTGTTCTTGGGTCGCAGCGTCACCAAGACCACCAGCATGAGCGAGCAAACCATGCAAAAGGTGGATGGTGAGGTACGCCGCATCATCGACCAGCAATACGCTTTGGCGCGCAAGCTCATTGAAGAAAACAAAGACAAGATGCACACCATGGCCAAGGCCTTGCTGGAGTGGGAAACCATTGATAGCGAACAGCTTGACGACATCATGGCTGGCCGCGAACCGCGCGCTCCAAAAGACTGGACGCCGCGAATCCCGCCTCAATCCGGCGGTGGTGATAGTGGTAGTGCCCCTGCGGTGGCTGCTGAACCCAAGCCGACAGCTGCCTGAAAGGCCAGCGCCTTCTCCTATAACGGGGCCTATCGGGCCCCGTTGCCGTTTTCAACAAGATCATTGAGCCTATGCATTGGCAAACTACCCGCTTCGCAATTGACCTGTCTGCACCCAAGGTGATGGGCATCGTCAACGTGACGCCAGACTCATTTTCTGACGGCGGTTTGCACGCTTCGCGTGATGCGGCCATAGCGCATTGCGACCAATTGGTGCAAGACGGTGCGCACATCCTGGACATTGGCGGTGAATCTACGCGTCCTGGTGCAATTGCATTGCCCGTGGACGAGGAGTTGGAGCGCGTGCTGCCGATTGTTCGCTATGCTGTCAGTCTGGGAGTACCGGTGTCAGTGGACACCTACAAACCCGCAGTGATGCAAGCGGTGTTGGACTTGGGCGCGGACATCATCAACGACATATGGGCGCTGGGCTGGAATGGGGCTGATGGCGTTACAGGGGCGCAAGTGGTTGCCGCACACCGCACTTGCGGTGTGTGTGTGATGCACATGCACCGCGACCCTCAGACCATGCAGGCGGCTCCCATGGAGGGTGATGTGGTGCGTCAGGTGCTATCATTTTTAGAGCTGCGTACGCAGGCCCTGCAAGGGCTAGGCATCGAAAAATCCAGAATATGTGTTGATCCGGGCATTGGTTTTGGCAAGACAGTGCAGCAAAATTTTGCGCTATTGGCGCAGCAAGCTGCGTTGCTCCCAATGGGCTTTGCTGTGCTGGCAGGGTGGTCGCGCAAATCGTCTTTGGCGGCAGTGACCCAAACATCGCTGGCAAACATGGCGGGTCTGGATGTGCGTGAGCGCATGGCCCCCAGCGTTACTGCGGCGGTGCTGGCAGTTCAAAACGGTGCTCATATTGTGCGCGTGCATGATGTAAAAGAAACGGTACAAGTGCTTAAAGTATTGGCTGCAATGCAGGCACAAACGGTAGTTAACGATTGACAATACAGCAACGATAAAAGGGGTAGGAATGGGACGCAAATATTTTGGAACAGACGGAATTCGCGGCACAGTTGGGCAGGGCGTTATCACGCCCGACTTTGTGCTGCGCTTGGCGCATGCGGTCGGCCAAGTGCTGAAACAAACTGAGGCGCACCCCACAGTGCTGATCGGCAAAGACACACGCATTTCTGGCTATATGTTGGAGAGCGCGCTGGAGAGCGGGTTTAACTCTGCCGGTGTGGATGTGGTGTTGCTTGGGCCGCTGCCCACGCCGGGTGTAGCGTATCTCACGCGCACGTTGCGTGCGTCGTTGGGTGTCGTTATCAGTGCTAGCCATAACGCCTTTGCTGATAACGGGATTAAGTTTTTCAGTGCTAATGGAACCAAGCTGCCGGATGACTGGGAGCTTGCGGTGGAAGCCGCGCTGGAAAAAGCGCCCGTATGGGCCGAGTCAGCGCACCTCGGAAAATCGCGGCGTCTGGACGATGCGGCTGGCCGCTACATAGAATTTTGTAAGAGCACATTTGACCATGAGCTCACTCTTAAAGGCTTCAAAATTGTCGTGGATGGGGCTCATGGTGCCGGTTACCAAGTAGCACCCAAGGTATTTCACGAGTTGGGTGCTGAGGTGATTGAGATAGGTTGCGCACCAGACGGGCTTAACATTAATAATGGTTTTGGGGCTACACACCCCGACGCTTTGGTGGCAGCAGTGGAAGAACACCAAGCTGATTTTGGCGTGGCGCTAGATGGCGATGCAGACCGCTTGCAGTTGGTCGATTGTGATGGACGCTTGTTTAATGGCGACGAAATTCTGTACCTCATGGTCAAAGAACGGTTGTCGCGCGGCGGAATCTACGGTAGTAAGCGTTTGGGCGAAGCAGTACCTGGCGTGGTGGGTACGTTGATGACCAACATGGCGGTAGAACTGGCCCTCAAAGCGAAGGGCGTGGAGTTGGTGCGCGCCAAGGTGGGTGACCGCTATGTGCTCGAAGAGCTGGAAAAGCGCGGTTGGTTACTGGGGGGCGAGGGTTCTGGCCACCTGCTTGCGCTGGACAAGCACTCCACAGGGGATGGAATCGTGTCGGCCCTGCAGGTGCTACAAGCTTGCGTGCGCAGCAAGCAAAGCCTGGCGCAGTTGTTGGTCGATGTGACGTTGTTCCCGCAAACACTGATCAACGTGCGCTTGCAACCAGGCCAAGACTGGAAGTCCAACACCCGAATGGCCGAGGAAACCCAAAACGTAGAGGCTGAGCTGGGCGACACCGGGCGTGTGCTGATTCGCGCCAGCGGCACTGAGCCCCTTGTACGCGTCATGGTGGAGGCACGCGATGCCGCCCAAGCGCTTTCCTGCGCCCAGCGTATTGCTGACACGCTGAAAGTCTAGCCCATGGCGTCTACGGTGCACGTTTGTCGCGCTGACTACGCCAATCCGGTACACGCTAGTGCACTAGTGGCCTTGCTGGAGGCATATGCACGTGACCCTATGGGTGGTGGTGAGGGCTTGAGTGACTTTGCCAAAAAACATGTTGTGGCCGAGTTGGCCGCACGGCCACAAGCCTTCAGCGTGCTGGCGTTTGCCGACCCTACACAGGCTCAGCCTGTGGGTTTGGTGAATTGCATTGAAGGGTTTTCTACCTTTGCCTGCCGCCCGCTGGTTAACGTACACGATGTTGCCGTGTTGCCATCGCACCGGGGGCAAGGTGTGGCTGAAGGCATGTTGGCGTTGGCCGAAGACATTGCCCGCCAGCGTGGCGCTTGCAAGCTTACGCTGGAAGTATTGTCAGGCAACGCCGGTGCGGTGCGCTTGTACCAGCGTGTGGGTTTTGCGGCGTATGAGCTGGACCCCGCCGCGGGGCAAGCGCGGTTTATGCAAAAGTGGCTCTCTTAGGCGCTTACTTGGTTTAGACATTGCGCTGATTCACCCGTTGCATCAGTGCTTCGGCAGACTCTTTGCGCTCGCTGTAGCGGTCCACCAGATACGGTGACACGTCACGGGTCAGCAGGGTGAACTTCACCAGCTCTTCCATCACATCGACCACGCGATCAAAGTAGCTGGAAGGCTTCATGCGGTCGTTATCGCCAAACTCCATGAACGCCTTGGCCACCGAGCTTTGGTTCGGTATGGTGACCATGCGCATCCAGCGGCCCAGCACGCGCATTTGGTTCACCGCGTTGAAGGATTGCGAGCCGCCGCTGACCTGCATCACCGCCAGTGTCTTGCCCTGGGTGGGGCGTACAGCGCCGCTGTTGAGCGGAATCCAGTCGATCTGCGCTTTCATGATGCCGGTCATAGCGCCGTGGCGTTCAGGCGATGTCCACACCATGCCTTCGGACCATTGCGTCAGTTGGCGCAGCTCTTGCACTTTGGGGTGGGTGTAGGGTGCGTCATCGGGCAGGGGCAGACCGCTGGGGTTGAAGATGCGCGTCTCTGCGCCCATGTCTTCCAGCAGGCGGGCGGCCTCTTCGGTCAACAGGCGGCTAAAGGAGCGTGGCCGCAGCGAGCCGTACAGCAGTGCAATGCGCGGGCGGTGGGTGGCAGGGGCTGGCAAGTGCAGGCGTGCAGCATCAGGCACTTGAAAGTGCGCTGTCTCCAGTTGTGGCAAGGAATTGGTATTTTTGGATGAAATAGGCATCTAGCGCTCGTGGAATATGCGTAAGCAGCTATAAAAATTATAGCAATTAAGTCCTCTCGTACCAGCCTTTGCTGCGGTTAACAATGTGCACCACCAACAGCATGGCGGGCACTTCTACTAGCACGCCCACCACCGTGGCCAAGGCAGCGCCGGAGTGAAAGCCAAACAGGCTGATGGCTGCAGCCACGGCAAGCTCGAAGAAGTTGGACGCGCCTATAAGGGCTGAAGGGCAGGCAATGTTGTGCTTTTCGCCCAGTACGCGGTTCAACCAATAGGCCAGCGCGGAATTGAAAAATACCTGAATCACGATGGGCACTGCCAGCAGCGCTATTACCAGCGGTTGCTGCAATATCGCCTCGCCTTGGAAGGCAAACAGCAACACCAGCGTGGCCAGCAGCGCGGCAATCGACAGCGGCCCCACTTGGGCCATGGTCGCATCAAAGGCCTGCTGCCCGCGCGCCAACAATGCCTTGCGCCACCACTGCGCCAGCACCACGGGAATGACGATGTACAGCACCACCGAAATCAG